>JAILIR010000150.1 GCA_024695185.1 bacterium
ATTATTATTGGAGTATATCGCCAAACAACGCTATTTTTTCCTAATTTATTAGATAAATAAATAAAATCATTTATTACATCATCTATGCTTGGTACATTTGGTTCTATGTCTTTATCATATACCGTAATAGTAACATGCCAAAATAAATTAAATTTATTTAAATCATCTAAATATTTAAGCATAGGATGAGGATTTTTACTGCAAAAGCCTATTACATCTACTACTTTTGGATTTAATATAAATTTAGTTACTAAATTAGGGTAATATGGGTTTCTAACTAATACATATCCTTCTTTTATTCTATTCATAAACCAAGTAGAATAGAATGCAGGTATATCAGTTCTTTGTCCTGTATTAATAATCATATTATCCCTCCTTTAAAAATAAAAGACACTTATGTGTCCTTTATACACCAGCTATATCATTTCTAATTCCTGTTATATCTTTAACTACTTCTGAAGCAATAATTAAGCCCATTACAGGTGGCACAAAAGCATTAGAGCCTGGTATATCACGTCTAACTGTACATTTTCTTGTTCCTGGTGGACAAATGCAATGTTTATAGCATGAAATGGATAAATCTGTATAAGGTTTTATAGGACGTTCTACTGAATAGACTACCTTTAATTTTTTTATACCTCTTTTTTTTAGTTCATAACGCATTACTTTTGCTAGGGGATCTACTTTTGTTTTAAATAAATCATCAACCTTAAGCATAGCTGGATTAATTTTATTACCAGCGCCCATAGCACTAATAATAGGTATATTTAACTTTTTGCATTCCATTATTAATGCAATTTTTGCTGTAACTGTATCTATAGCATCAACTACATAATCATATGATTTAAAATCAAATTCATTTACATTTTCTGGTAGAAAGAATGTTTTATGTATTTCAATATTTGCTTTAGGATTAATGTCAAGTAATCTTTCTTTCATTACATCACATTTATATTTTCCTACATTTGATATAGTTGCAATAATTTGCCTATTAATATTAGTCATACACACCTTATCATCATCAATTAAAACTATGTTATGTACTCCGCTTCTAACTAAAGCTTCACATACATAACCGCCAACACCGCCAATGCCAAAAACGGCTACTTTAGCGTTTTTAAGCTTTTCCATAGCTTCTACTCCAAATGTTAATTGTGTTCTAGAAAATTGATTAAGCATATGTATTCCTCCAAACATAATTTATTCTACCACATTACTAGGATTAATACTACTATAATATGGCAAAAAAAGTTTGATATTAAATATCAAACCTTAAATTACTGTCTTATTTTTACCGCTATTTTTTCCTTGATATAATAATTTATCAGCTTGGTTAATCCATTCATCAATTTCTAGATTATCCTGGTATTGTTTTAATCCTGTTGTAATAGTTAATCTAAGTTTTAAATCATTATATAAGAATTCTGTTTTTTCCATTACTTTTCTTAAATCTTCAATTACATTATATACTGAATTAAAATCATTATTCATCTTTATTACAATTATAAATTCTTCTCCACCATATCTAGCAACAAAAGAATCTTTTAAAAATTCTGTAGCTACTCTTGCGACATCTCTTAATACAAAATCACCTACTATATGTCCATAGTTATCATTAAATTTTTTAAAATCATCTATATCAAATATAGCTAGTGCATAATCTTTTTTATCATTTATAGATTCTAAATACATATATAGAGCATTTCTATTATGTATTTGAGTTAATCTATCTAATCTAGATTCTTTTATAATTCTATCTTCTAGCTTAGTAGCATAATTTAATATTATTAATAAATAAGAAATAATAAAAGCAAATACAACAACTATATGAATAGTAAATAATGTGACAACTAGCCATTTATCCAATTCATAATAGGGCTTATTAAAACTACAATAGAAAAATAGTCCTAAGCATATTAATAATGATAAGCAATTCCATATAACAGAATTTTGAATGTCTCTTTTTTTCGTAAAATATGTTGTAAAAAATGATACTATACCTATTCCTACAATGCATAAAAAGTAACCTGTTTCAAATCCTGAAAGGATTGTTGATACTGACATAAAGATTAAAAACTCATTACCACATAATAGGGCATATAAGAAATATTTACCTTTTCTAATTAATAAAGGAAATAAGGAATATATAATTATACTTGCGACATTTAGCCATACTAATATATAACTTTTTGATATTAAGCAAAATATTAAATATATGATGTGCAAAAACAAATATATCAAGCAAGTTGTATAACAAGTGCCTATTATAGAGTTATAAAAGGCACTTGT
>JAILIR010000049.1 GCA_024695185.1 bacterium
AAAGTTTTTTCAAACGATAATTTATCACTATCACTTAAGGTAGGATCATCATTTAAAATATATAACATACGCATTCTTACGCATTCATCTATATTTTTTTTACTTGCCATAATATATTCCATATTTATCACCTTACTAAAAACTATAAAACAATTATAACATATTTTTAATAAAAAAAATGGAATTGAATGAACAATTCCATTTTTCATATATTTAATAGAGATTGAAATATATAATTAACTATTCTTATTTAACCTTTGGTAATTTAGCGATGGATTTTTGAAGATCTTCATCTGTTGGGATGTAATCAGACATTTCGCCATCATGGAATTTTTGATAAGCTACTAAATCAAAGTAACCTGTACCAGTTAAGCCAAATAGAATGTTTTTAGCTTCGCCAGTTTCTTTGCACTTAAGTGCTTCATCTATAGCAACTCTGATTGCATGGCTAGATTCTGGAGCTGGTAAGATACCTTCAGTTCTAGCAAACATTTCAGCAGCTTCAAATACTTTTGTTTGTTCTACTGCTCTAGCTTCCATTAAACCTTCATCATATAATTCAGATACGATTGGGCTCATACCATGGTATCTTAAACCACCTGCATGGTTTGGTGAAGGGATGAAATCAGAACCAAGTGTATACATCTTTGCAAGTGGGCAGATTCTACCTGTATCAGCAAAGTCATAAGCATATACACCACGAGTTAAGCTTGGACAGCTTGCTGGTTCAACAGCAATAAACTTGTAGTCAGCTTCTCCTCTTAATTTTTCACCCATAAATGGAGCCATTAATCCACCTAAGTTAGATCCTCCACCTGCACAACCGATGATGATATCAGGTTTAACACCAATCTTATCAAATGCTTTCTTAGCTTCTAGACCAATTATTGATTGATGTAATAATACTTGGTTTAATACTGAACCTAGAATATATCTATATCCTGGAGTAGTTACAGCAACTTCTACAGCTTCACTAATAGCACAACCTAGTGAACCTGTTGTTCCTGGATGTTCAGCTAAAATCTTTTTACCGATTTCTGTAGTCATAGATGGGCTTGGTGTAACACTAGCTCCATAAGTTCTCATAACTTCTCTACGGAATGGTTTTTGTTCATAACTTACTTTAACCATATAAACTTTACAATCCATATGGAAGAATGCACTAGCCATTGATACGGCTGTACCCCATTGACCAGCACCTGTTTCAGTAGTTGTTCCCTTTAATCCTTGCTTCTTAGCATAGTAAACTTGTGCAACGGCACTATTTAACTTATGAGAACCTGAAGTATTGTTTCCTTCAAATTTGTAATAGATATGTGCTGGTGTACCAAGAGCTTCTTCTAAGAAATAAGCTCTTACTAGTGGTGATGGTCTATACATTTTATAGAATTTTTTGATTTCATCTGGAATATCAAAATATCTTGTATCGTTATCTAATTCTTGTTTTGCTAATTCTTCACAGAATACTGGAGTTAAATCTTCAAGTGTTGCTGGCTTTCCAGTTGCTGGATTTAGTAGTGGAGCTGGTTTAATCTTCATATCAGCTCTAACATTATACCATTGTGTAGGAATTTCATCTTCCTCTAAATAAATTTTGTACTTTTCGTTTTCTTTCATTTTTATATCCTCCTAAATTTTAAAAAATAAAAAACTTTCTACCCGTTAGGATAGAAAGTATAAACCTCTATTATGCCACCTAAACACGTACCATCATACATGCGCTACTATAACGGTTAGCCTCCGTCGCCCCTACTATTGTTTCGGTTTGCCCTCATAAGTCCATTCATTAGAAGCTTTATTACTGCATTTCACCATCGCAGCTCTCTAAAAATAAGGTTTTTCTAATTACTACTCTTATTCATTGGTTATCAACTACAAGTTTATTTTACATCTAAAAAATAAGTATTGTCAATAGATTTTTTTAAAAATATTTATTATATGAAATATAAGTTTTTAAAAGTAACTAAATACCTATTTTTCATCTGTTTCTATATAACTTTTATTCTTGATTACTTTGTATCCACTAATCATTATAACAATAAATAGGGATGATAATTTATACTACCACACATAAAAAAGCTTTATATAGACTTTTTATACTATTCTATTTTTTTACCTAACATAGGAAGCTTTAAATCCTTTAAATAATCATTTATTTTTAAAATATCATATATTCTATTTTCTAAGCAATACGATATTACTATATCAAAATCTTCTGAATTAGATAAAGTATATCCTAATCTTTTAAGCATATCTTGTGTTTCAAACAAAGATAACTCCATTGCTAGGCAAAAACATATTGCCGTATTCTTACTAATTCTATAATCCTTATTTGCCATTTTTGAATATACTCTTCTATCGACATAAGCTTTATTATATAAATCTGATGCCTTAATATTTTTATCCCTTATATATTTGTCAACAGCATCTGAAAATGATTCTTCTTTTTTTAAGGATCTATATTCTTCAAATCCTTTTAGAGATAGTGCTGCATTGGATACACCTTTTTGTGATGTAGCATTTTTGTTTAGAATTCTTCTTTTGAGTTCGTTGATTACGCTATTCCCCATAATAAAACATCACCTACTTCATTTATTTTTAATTATACAAAAAAGCCATAGAAAAAATGTCAATTCAGAGGGGACATTTTAAAAAATAATCTGTAGTATAATTAGTGGTGTATGAAGGAGGAAATACAATGGGTATCATACTATTTTTTAAAAACATTATTAAGCCAAAAAACTGGCCATTACTTTTCTTTATTTTATTAAATTTAGCATTAGTAGCGTTTATTTTAATCTTTTTTGATTGTGACTTCGATCTTAAAAATTTCGCATGGGATATGGACCATATTGGTTTAGCACTAATAGGTATTGGAATATACTTCTTCTTGCTATTTGTAACATTAACACCAATTGGTGAAGCTTATTTAAGATTTACAAATGGATTAAAGGAACTTTATAGAACACCTGATACAGCTAAACTTTATGAATTGTTTGATGAAGTATATGAAAAAGCTAAGGAAAACAGCAAAGGATTATCAAAGAAAGTTAAACTATGTGTTTATCAATCAGATGATGTAAATGCTTATGCGCTAGGAAGAACAACACTTGCCGTATCATCAAGCATCATGGCTTTAGGGGATGATGAGATAAAAGGAATACTTGCTCATGAATTTGGCCATTTAGCTTCATGTGATTCTTTAATGAGTGCAGCTTTAATTGCTTCAAACTCTGTCTTATTATTAGCAATTAACTTATTAAAATATTTCGTTTTATTCTTCTTATTCTTAATTTGCATTATCTTCTATTCTCTAGCGAAGGTTAGAGTTGAAGATAGAAGGTATTCTTTATGTTCATTGTTTTCAGCCTTAATAATGCTTGTTTATACATTATGGGTTTTAATAGGAAAACTATTTATGCTAAAAACATCTAGATCAGCTGAATTTAAAGCTGATAAATATGCTAAAGATTTATCATATGGAGAAAATCTAGCAAATGCCTTAATGCAAATAGATCCATCAATTAGTCTAAAATCATCTTTAGCACAAATAATAACTAGTTCACACCCAGATACAGCAAAGAGAATTGAAAGATTATTAGCACAATAAAACAAAAGCAAGTGATTTATCTCACTTGCTTTTTCTTATATCAAAATCAAAATGGTTAGGAAATAATTCGTTCTCATCAAAATTCATCTCTAGCATTATATCATTAACATTACTTATATGATTAATACCATACTTTAAGCATTTTAAAATAAGAACATCCATTGTTTCACTTAAATTAAATGTGTAACCAGAGCTTCTAAGTAGTATTTCACATTGTTCAGGTGTTAAGCCTAAACCAATCGCAATTTGAAATAAAGTATTCTTCTTAGGAATACATGCTTTATTTCTAATCTTAGAATATTCTTGTCTAGATATACCTGATCTTTTCTTAAATTCATTATCACTTAAATGATATAAATCTCTATATGATTCAATGACATCTATCGCAAATTGAACCTTAGTAAAATCAATTTTTGATTCAAGGATAATCTTTTCCATTAAATCGCTTGGAACAGCCTTAAATTCGACTCTTTCAGGTTCTTTATCATCCTTCTTTTTAGTCTCTTTCTTTTTCCTTGAACCACCACCATCAGCTAAACGTTTTGGCTCGCGTTTTCTTCTTTTGGCTTCAGCTTCTCTAGCTTGATTTTCTAAAATAGCTTCTCTTGTTAATCTTAGTTCTTTATAGAACTCCTCATTTAGTTCACCATATGGCCATTCATAGTCAAGAGGGAAATTTAGAAGCTGTCTAGTTTGCATTTCATTTATTATTCTATTATACATTTCTTCCGTAAACAAAATATCACCTCTATTTTATAAAATATTGCATGAAATTATTGTTATGGCTAAAGCCATATGCTTCATATAGCTTTACACCCATATCGCTTGCTGTAATATGAATAATACCACAACCATTTTCTTTAGCAATACCTATTATTAA
This sequence comes from bacterium, assembly GCA_024695185.1. Lineage (GTDB taxonomy): Bacteria > Bacillota_I > Bacilli_A > Acholeplasmatales > JAEDCM01 > RGIG10196. Next base: position 4,491 of record JAILIR010000049.1, read on the forward strand.
ATCAAGTAAATGTCTAGCAATTCCTTGTCTTCTATAATTAGGATTAGTATACATACTAGAAAGCAATCCTATTTTGCCTGTAGGACATTTATAGTATGGTGGTTTATGAGTTATAGTTAAACCACTTGTGGCAATTATTTCATCATTATCTATAGCTAAATAAGAAATAAATGATTTGTTATTTAAATTAGTTGTATAGTATTCCTTTAAATAAGGTTTTAATTCAAGTGTTTCTATAGCACCTTCATCTTTTAGTTGATTAATTCTAAGTTCTACTAATTTATCAACATCACTTATATTAGCAAGTCTATATGTAATCATAATTATCACTTCCAATATTATTATAACACAAAAAAAAGGCTAAGAATAACTTAGCCTTAATTTCTTATTTCTTGAAGATTGATTTAATCTTGTTGATTGGACTATTTTGCTTTTCTTTGATTGCAGCTTGTGCAGCAGCAAGTCTAGCGATTGGTACTCTGAATGGAGAACAAGATACATAATCAAGTCCAATTGCATTACAGAATTCGATTGATGATGGATCTCCACCGTGTTCACCACAAATACCGAAGTGTAAATCTTTATTAACTGGCTTTCCAAGTGTAATAGCCATCTTCATTAATTTACCAACACCTGTTTGGTCAAGTCTAGCAAATGGATCTTGTTCGAAGATCTTTTCTTTGTAGTAAGCACTTAAGAACTTACCAGAGTCATCACGAGAGAAACCAAAAGTCATTTGTGTTAAGTCGTTAGTACCGAAACAGAAGAAATCTGCTTGTGCTGCGATTTCATCAGCTGTTAAAGCAGCTCTTGGAATTTCAATCATAGTACCAACTTTGTATTCTAACTTAGCATTAGCAGCCTTAATTTCTTCATCAGCTACTTTTACTACGATATCCTTAACAAACTTTAATTCTTTAGAGTCACATGATAGAGGAATCATGATTTCAGGAACAATCTTCCATCCT
>JAILIR010000068.1 GCA_024695185.1 bacterium
AACCAATAGATATAAACCTATATATTCAAACACTTAGAATTATATGTTTAACAAGAGATAAGATTAATGAAATGAAAACAAATACTCTTTCAATTAAGAATAAGCTTGATGAAATCAAATTAGTTGGTGAAGCAAAAATATTAATTGTTAAGAATTTAAATGTTTCAGAAAATGAAGCTCATAAGCTGATTGAACAAAATGCGATGAACTTAAGAATAACTAAAAAGCAATCAGCCGAGATGTTTATAAAGAAGTATAGTTAGGAGGCCTATCTATGAAAGTTAATTTCACAAAAATGCAAGGATGTGCAAATGATTATATATATATTAATTGCTTTGATACAATTATTAAAAATCCATCAAAGCTAGCTATAAAAATGAGTAAAAGACATTTTTCTGTAGGATCTGATGGATTAGTTTTAATATGTAGAAGTGAAGTTGCGGATGCTAAAATGCGCATGTTTAATGCTGATGGATCTGAAAGTGAAATGTGCGGAAATGCTATTAGATGCATCGGTAAATATTTATATGATAAAAAAATGACCAAAAAAACCTTAATCACTATAGAAACACTTTGTGGAATTAAATATTTAGACCTTCATTTAGATAATAATGGAAAAGTAAAAGAAGTTACTGTTAATATGGGCAAAGCCATATTTGATTGTAATAAGATTCCTGTAGTTTATAGTGAAAAAGAAATGATTAATTCAGAATGTAGTGTAAATGGTAGTACTTATAATTTGACTGCTGTATCTATGGGTAATCCTCATTGTTGTTTATATTTAGATGAAATAAAAGATTTAGAATTAGAAAAAATAGGACCATTATTTGAAAATAATCCTATTTATCCAAAAAGAACTAATACAGAGTTCTGTAAGGTAATTGATAAAAACCATTTAGAAATGCGTGTATGGGAGCGTGGAGCTGGTGAAACCTATGCGTGTGGTACAGGTGCTTGTGCACTAGTTGCTTCAAGTATCAAGAATAAGATTTGTTATTTTAACGAAAATGTATTCGTCAAATTACTTGGTGGTACTTTAATCATTAATATAGATAGTGAATATAACGTATTAATGACTGGACCTGCTGAATTTGTTTATGAAGGGGTGTATGAATATGAAGATTAATGAAAATTTCTTAAAGCTATCAGAAAATTTCTTGTTCTCTTTAATTGCTAAAAAGGTAAAAGCTTTTAAAGAAAAAAATACGGATAAAGAAGTTATTAGTCTAGGTATTGGTGATGTATCACTTCCTTTATCCAAAGTAGTAATTGATGCTTTAGTTAGTGCATCATATGAAATGGGTGTTAAAGAAACATTTAGAGGTTATCCACCTGAGTTTGGTTATGACTTTATTAAAGATAGTATTAGAAAGTATTATAAAAAGAATAATGTTGATCTAGATTTAGATGAAGTATTTGTGTGTGATGGTGCTAAAAGTGATTTAGGAAATATGGTAGAAATACTAGGAGATAATAGAATAGTTATTCCTGATCCAGTATATCCTGTATATGTTGATTCTAATATGATGGCTGGACGTAATATATTACTTTTAGAGGGTAATGAAGATAATGGATTCCTACCAATGCCTGATGGATTATCTTTAGAAGAATCAGTAATATATTTATGTAGTCCAAACAATCCTACAGGTGCAGTATATACAAGATATCAACTTGAAAAATGGGTAGAGTATGCGATTAAATCGAGATCACTTATTATATTTGATAGTGCTTATGAAGCATTTATTAGAGGAGATTATCCACATTCTATTTTTGAAATAGAAGGTGCAAAATCTTGTTGCGTAGAAATATCAAGCTTTTCAAAGCTTGCTGGTTTTACAGGACTTAGATGTAGCTATAGTATAGTTCCTAAAGAAATACTTGGTGGAGTATTTAATAAAATTTGGGGACGCAGACAAGCTACAAAATTTAATGGTGTAGCATGGCCAGTACAAAAGGCCGCTGAAGCTGCTTTAACAGAAGCAGGTTTAAAGGCATGCCATGAAAACATTGATTATTATTTAGAGAATGCCAGAATACTAAGTAATGTTTTAAAGAAACATAACATTTGGCATACAGGAGGCTTCAATTCACCATACTTGTGGGTTAAATGTCCAAAGAATATGGGAAGCTGGGAATTCTTTGATTATTTATTAGAAAATGCTTATATTGTTACAACACCAGGTGTTGGCTTTGGTGAAAGTGGAGAAGGCTATGTTAGATTAACTTCATTTTCAACAAAAGAAAATACAATAGAAGCTGCAAGAAGATTAGATATTATATTAGAAAATTTGAGGTGATACTATGGAAGAAAAACAAACAAAATTTATCTTTGTAACTGGTGGAGTAGTATCATCCTTAGGTAAAGGTATTGCGGCCGCAAGTATAGGAAGACTTTTAAAAAATAGAGGATTAAAAGTTTTCATGCAAAAGTTTGATCCATACATTAACATTGACCCAGGTACAATGTCACCTTATCAACATGGTGAAGTATTCGTTACTGATGATGGAGCTGAAACAGACTTAGATTTAGGTCACTATGAAAGATTTATTGATGAAAACTTAAGTAAAAGAAGTAATATTACAACAGGTAAAATATATCAATCAGTAATTAATAAAGAAAGAAAAGGAGAATACCTTGGTGGAACAGTACAAGTTATTCCTCATATTACTGATGAAATTAAAAGGCAACTTGTTAAAGCTAAAAATGAATCAGGTGCTGATGTCATTATCACAGAAATTGGTGGAACAGTTGGTGATATCGAATCGCTTCCTTTCCTAGAAGCTATTAGACAAGCTAGACGTGATTTTGGTTATGAAAATACAATGTATATTCATAATACCTTAGTTCCTTATTTAAGAGCTGCAGATGAAATCAAAACAAAACCTACACAACACTCCGTTAAGGAACTTAGAAGTATAGGTATTCAACCTGATATTATCATTTTAAGAAGTGAAGTAGATATCACAGATAGTCAAAAAGAAAAGATTGCCTTATTCTGTGATGTTCATAAAGAAGATGTAATAGTCGCAAAAGATGAAAAGATTTTGTTTAATGTAGTACTTAGCCTCCATAAACAAAAAATAGATGATATTATTGTTAAACATTTCCATTTAGATGTACCTGAAGCAGATATGAGTGAATGGGTTGAATTAATTAATAATATTAAACAATCAAAAGAAGAAGTTAATATTGGCTTAGTTGGTAAATATGTACAATTACATGATGCTTATTTATCAGTAAGTGAAGCGCTAAAGGCTGCTGGATACTATTACCATAAAAAAGTAGTAGTTAATTATATAGATGCAAATACAATTGATGATAATAATGCTAGTGAAATACTTAAGGGTATGGATGGTATTTTAGTTCCTGGTGGATTTGGAAAACGTGCAGCTGAAGGCAAAATTAGTGCTATTAGGTATGCAAGATTAAACAAAGTTCCACTACTTGGAATTTGTTATGGTATGCAACTAGCATGTATTGAATATGCTAGAGATGTATTTAGCTTAAAGGATGCTAATTCAACGGAAATAGATTCTGAAACTAAAAATCCAATCATCTATTTACTTCCTGATCAATACACGGGAATTAATATGGGTGGAACATTAAGACTTGGTTTATATGATTGTCATATTGATAAAACAAGTAAAACATATCTAGCCTATGGAAAAGAAGATATTAAAGAACGTCATAGACATAGATATGAATTCAATAATGAATATTTAAATATATTAAGTAAAGACTTAGTATGTGTTGGTAAAAATGAAAAGCAAAACTTAGTTGAAATTGTCGAATTAAAGAATCATCCATTCTTTATTTGTTGTCAATTCCATCCTGAGTTCTTATCAAGGCCAAATAGGCCACACCCTTTATTTAGGGAATTTATAAATGCAACAATCAATAACAAAAAATAGAAGGTGATATTATGGAAAATTATCCTAATAAATGTGGTTTATATAATCCTTCATATGAACATGATGCTTGTGGTATCGGTGCTATTGCAAGTATAAAAGGAGTTAAAACACATAAAACAATTAAGGATGCATTAAATATTTTAATTCATCTAGAACATAGAGGAGGTACTGGTGCTGAAGATAACTCTGGTGATGGTGCTGGTATTCTAATTCAAATTCCAGATAAATTTTATAGAGGAGAGGTCCTTGGCTTTGAACTTCCTAAAGAAGGAGATTATGGCGTAGGGCAGCTATTTCTATCAAAGAATGAAGAAATAAGAAAGAAAGAAATCGAATTAATTGATAGTATTTTAGAAAGCGAGAAAATCGAAAAGCTTGGTTATAGAAGAGTACCAGTAGATACTTATGGTGTTGGTGCTACAGCTTTAAAAGCAATGCCATATATGATGCAATTATTTGTTAAAAAACCAGATGATATTAAAAGCGGTATTGATTTTGAAAGAAAGCTTTATATAGCTAGAAGAGTAATTGAAAGAAAGGCAATAGATTTAGATTATAAATTATATTTCTGTAGCTTCTCAAGTCGTACTATCGTATATAAGGGTATGCTAGTATCTACACAAGTTAGAGATTTCTATCTTGATTTAAAGGATACTAAAGTAGAAAGTGCAATTGCTTTAGTTCACTCTAGATTCTCTACTAACACATTCCCTTCATGGGATAGAGCACATCCAAATAGATTTATTTGCCATAATGGTGAAATTAATACTATTAGAGGTAATGTTGACTCTGTTCGTGCTAGAGAAGGTTTATTTGAATCTAAAGTATTTAATGGTGATTTAAAGAAAGTTATCCCATTAATTCCAAAGGAATCAAGTGACTCAGCTATGTTCGATAACTTCCTAGAATTCTTATACCTAAATGGTAGAAGTATGGAAGAAGTAATCATGATGATGATCCCAGAACCTTGGATGAAAAATGAAGATATGTCTAAAGACTTAAAAGCATTCTATGAATTCCATTCAACATTTATGGAACCATGGGATGGACCAGCAGCAATATTATTTACTGATGGTATTAAGCTAGGTGCATCACTAGATAGAAATGGTTTAAGACCATCACGTTATTATGTAACTGATGATGATTATCTAATTTTATTCTCTGAAACAGGAAGCCTACCAATTGAAGAAAAGCATGTAACATTAAAGGGTAGACTAGAACCAGGTAAGATTCTACTTGTTGATACAGAAGCTGGTAGAATTATATCTAATGATGAGATTAAAGAAACTATTTCTAAAAAGCAAGATTATAAGGCATGGAATAAAAATATCATTCATTTA
>JAILIR010000076.1 GCA_024695185.1 bacterium
TTATGAGCTAATAATTCATTAATAAAATATATTCTAGATTTAAAGGAATAGCTAATAGCTTTTTTATTTTGTTTAACATATGTGTTTAATAAGTTAATAGATGCTAAAAATAAGTAGACATCATAGCTATTAACTACTTGAGCATGATATAAAATGGCATATGCTTTTACACAATCAATAACATCTACAATTTCAACACTATTAATACTTTTGTATAATTCATTATCGTCCATTATATCACCTCACTACTTATATTATACCAAATATCAAAAGAAAATAGGCATTAAAATGCCCAATTTCCTTCCTTAAATATAATATGTTCATTATCGTTTTCATCTATACCAACAATACTTAAGTCAGATGAACCAATCATAAAATCAACATGAATCATAGAATCATTAATACCTTTTTCTCTTAATTCTTCTAAGCTATATTTTTCATAATCTTTGATGACATTAGTAAACCCGTGGCCTAAAGCAACATGGCAACATGCATTTTCATCAAATAAAGTATTATAAAACAATATATTTGTATTATTGATTGGTGAATTAAATGGTACTAAAGCTACCTCACCTAAGAAGCATGCGAATTCATCTTCATTAATCATTTGATTTAATAATTTCTCATTTTTCTTCGCATGAGCTTCTATTGCTTTACCATCTTTAAATATGATATAAAATTCATCTATTACTTCTCCTCTATAGCTTAGAGGCTTAGTCGCATATAATACTCCTTCACATACACCCTTTTTAGGAGAAGTGAATATTTCTTCAGATGGGATGTTAGGATTAAATACTTTATTCTTTAAAGATGTTTCAGCACCACCCATAAATAGGGCATCACTAATTAATCCAACCTTAAAGTCAGTTCCATTACTACTTTTATATCTTAATTCTTTTAAATGTAGGCTATTTAAATAGTCACATCTTTTCTTTAAATCACTATTATGATTATCCCAGTTTTTAATAGGGTTACCATCATAGCTTCTAGAGCATTTTAAAATATTTTCCCATAATAATTCAACTGCTTTTTTCTTAGATAAGGATGGGTATAATTTCTTAGCCCACATAGTACCTGGAACAGCAGCTATACACCACTGATATTTATTTTCCATTTCATCAATAAATGGCTTTAAAATAGGATATCTCTTACCTGATGCGATTGATTCTTTTTCTTGATCTATACCAACTAATCCATCAGGATCTTCACCATCTAAAAACAAAATACAAGGAAGATTTTTGCTTCTCCATTTTATCTTTTCTAACTCAAAATCTTCTATCTTTATCATATCATCAAGCTTACGATATTTATTGTGCGTTTTAGATAGAGTTAATGAATAGAAATCAACAAATACTTTTCTAGCACCAGCCTTATAAAGTTCTTCAACAACCATATTAACAAATTCTAATTGTTCTACTTCAGTTTGGACTATTACATCTTGACCCTTACTTACATTTAAACCGCGTCTAGCGATTAATTTAGCATATGCTCTTAATTTTGTTTTGTTCATTTTTATTCCTCTTTATTCTCTCTAATAGTAACATCAAGTTGATTGTATGGAATTACAATTCCAACCTTATCGAACTCTTCTTTAACTTGTTCCATTATACTAAAGTATAGTGGCCAATAATCACTTGCCTTAGCCCATGCTCTAACAGTGAATGTTATAGATGAATCACCATATTTAGATATTTGCGCAAATGGAGTTGGATCTTTTAATACTCTACTATCAGAATTAACTAAATTTAATAAAGTTTCTTTTACTAGTTTTAAATCAGATTTATAGCTAACAGAGAAGTTGAAATCTACTCTTCTTCTATCCTTCATAGAGTTATTTCTAATAACACCATTAGCTAATACACCATTAGGTATCATTACTGTTCTATTATCTGGTGTAACAATATATGTGAAGAATATTCTTATATCTTCTACAGTTCCACCTTCACCCTGTGCTTCTATATAGTCACCAAGCTTAAATGGCCTAACAATGACAATTATTATACCACCAGCTAAATTTGATAAGCTACCTTGTAGGGCTAAACCTATACCTACACCGCAGCTTGCGATTACAGCACCAATACTTGCTGTATCTATACCAACAAAGGCTAAATAAGATACGAATAAAAGTAGCTTTACACCTTTTCTAAATAAGTTAACTATAATAACAGTAAAAGTAGGATCACACTTTCTATTAACCATGCTTTTCTTTATTCTTCTTGATATTATATTTACAACCTTAAAAAGAATGAATAAAACAATTAAAGCTATAAGCATTCTAATACCATTAGTAGTTATCCATTTTAATGTTTCGTCTAATTTATTTTCCCAATAAGCACTGCTTGTGATTTTTTCCGTAGTAGTTGTAACTGCTTCTGTTGTCTCAGGCATCAAATCACATCCTTTTTATTTCTTATGATTACCAAACTTGATTAATATCTTCTGCCTCAACTAGTGGAATGTCTTTAATCTTTAAACAATCATATGCTTTTTCTAAATCATTTGTTTTAAATACAACTGTGGCATATTCTTTATTATGGCCTGTAAAAGCATACATATATTCAATAGCAACATTAGCCTTTGCTAATACATCAAGTACATATGCTAAACCACCTGGTCTATCATTTATACCAACAGCTAAAATCTCATTAACTTTAACAATCATATCCTCCATTTGAAGAATATTCTTTGCCTTTTTAGGATCATCAACAATTAGTCTTAAAATACCAAAATTAGTAGTATCAGCTAGTGATAGCGCACTAATATTAATGTTCTCTTTTGCTAAAATATTTAATACTTGAGCAATTCTACCTTCTTTGTTTTCAACAAAAATACTTACTTGTTTAACTAACATAAAAATCCCTCCTTAATGCAATTTTCTATTATCAATTACACGCTTAGCTTTACCTTCAGATCTTGTAATTGTCTTTGGAGCAACCATCTTAACAGTAGCACCAATACCAAGTACACTTCTAAGTGCATCAGTAATTTTCTTACGAGTAGCTTCAATTGATTTTACATCATCAGTGAAGATTGCTTCATTCATTTCTACCCATACATCAAGTGTATCGTTATTATTAACTCTATCAACTATAATTTGATAGTTAGGAGTAATTCCTCCACCAACCTTTAGTAATACCTCTTCAATTTGGCTAGGGAAGACATTTACACCACGGATGATTAACATATCATCACTTCTACCTTGTGGCTTAGTCATCTTAATGAATGTTCTACCACATGAACACTTTTCTAATGATAAAGATGCTATATCTCTAGTTCTATAACGAATTAGAGGGAATGCTTCTTTAGTAATAGTAGTGAATACTAATTCACCAGTAGCACCAATAGGAAGTACTTCTAAAGTATCTGGATCTATTATTTCAGGAATAAACATATCTTCATTAACATGCATACCCTTTTGGCATTCACATTCATAAGCAACACCTGGCCCCATTATTTCTGATAAGCCATATACATCATAAGCTTTAATATGTAGCTTAGATTCAATAGTCTTTCTCATTTCTTCTGTCCAAGGTTCAGCACCTAAAATAGCTGATTTAAGTTTAAGTTGATCTACTACACCCATTTCTTCAATAGTTTCACCTAAATAACAAGCATAGCTTGGTGTACAACATAAAGTTGTAGTACCAAAATCAATCATAGTTTGAATTTGTCTTTGAGTATTACCAGTTGAAGTAGGAATAACTGTAGCACCAATTTTTTGTGCTCCATCATGTGCACCTAAACCACCTGTGAATAAACCATATCCATAAGATACTTGAACAAATGATTCATCAGTTGCACCTGCAGCATATAATTGTCTTGCGAAGCAATCACTCCACATATCTAAGTCATTTCTAGTATATCCTACAACTATTTGCTTACCAGTAGTTCCACTAGATGCATGTACTCTAACTACATCCTTCATAGGTACCGCAAATAAACCATATGGATAATAATCTCTTAAATCCTTCTTGTATGAGAAAGGTAATTTGTATAAATCATCTACACCTTTAATATCTTCAGGCTTTAATCCAGCCTCATCCATTCTAGTTCTAAATAATTCTACCTTTTCATACATTCTTTTTACTTGTTTAACTAGTCGTTCAGATTGTAATTTCTTTAAATCCTCACGACTCATACATTCATATTCTTTTTGATAAATTGCCATAAAAACCTCCTATAAGTTATAACCTAAGTCAAATGCTTTGATATTTGAATCAATAAATTGTGGCTTAACTGTTTGTTTTATAACTTCTATCCACTTGTCATAACTTATATTAGTAGATTTAGCCATAACCCCAATTAAAACAACATTAACACTTTTTGCGTTACCAGCTTCTTTAGCTAGCTTATAAGCATCTATTACTTTTAAATTAATCTTTTTACTCATCTTTTCAAAGATGTTTTCTGGATAAGTAGTTGCACCTATAATTACAGGCATTGGATTAATTTCTTGATCGTTACAAATAATTAATCCATCCTTCTTTAAATAAGGCATAGCTCTATAAGCTTCTAGCTTTTCAAAAGCTAAAATAATATCAGCTTCACCCTTATCAATAATTGGTGAATATACTTTATCTCCATATTTTACATAGGTAACTACAGAACCACCTCTTTGGCTCATACCATGTACCTCTGATACTTTTACATCATAGCCTTCATTAATTACTGTATTGCCTAAAATTCTACTTGCAAGTAGGGTACCTTGTCCACCTACACCAACAATCATTATATTCATAATTAATCCTCCTTAACAATAGCCTTAAATGGACATACATTAGTACATAATCCACATCCATTACATTGACTTTGATCAATTACAATACTATCATTTTTAACACTTATTGCAGGACAACCTAGCTTCATACATTGTTTACACTTCTTACAAGCATCAGTTACAACGCAATGTCCACTGTATTTAACCTTCTTTAGTAAAGCACAAGGTCTTTGAGCAATGATTAATGAAACATCATCTCTATTAACCTCTTCTTTAACAACCTTCTCAAAGTTCTTAACATCAAAAGGATCGGCTACAACAATATGTTCAATACCAATAGCTTGTCCTAATTTGATTAAATCAACTTGTTTTGTATCCTCACCTCTAATAGTTTTACCTGTAGTAGGATTATCTTGATGACCTGTCATACCAGTAATAGAGTTATCAAGGATAATGACTGTATTAGCACCTTTATTATAAACCATATCAATTAAACCAGTGATACCTGAATGAATAAATGTTGAATCACCTATAACTGATACTAACTTCTTATTAAATTCAGCACCTCTAGCCTTAGCCATACCTAAAGCAGCAGAAACACTAGCACCCATACAAATAGTTGAATCAACAGCTTCTAGTGGTTTAACAGCACCTAAAGTGTAGCAGCCAATATCTCCTGAAACAACTAATCCAAGCTTCTTTAAAACATAGAATGTTCCTCTATGAGGGCATCCAGCACACATTACTGGAGGTCTAACTGGAATTACTTCATCAAGTGTAGGACATTCAACTGGGTCTATATTTAAGACAGCCTTTCTAATCATAGATGGAGTATATTCACCTAACATAGTGAATACCTCTTTTCCAATTACCTTAATACCATTTATCTTACAATGTTCTTCAATGAATGGATCTAATTCTTCAATAACATATAATTTATCTAATCCTTTAGCAAAATTCTTAATTAGTTCAATAGGTAATGGGTAAACCATACCAAGCTTTAAATAATTAACTTTATCTCCTAAAGCCTCTTTAGCATATACATATGAAATACCATTTGTGATAACACCAATTTTTGATTTGTTATCTTCTACCTTGTTAAGTGTAGTAGCCTCAGCATATTCAACCATCTTATTATATCTATCCTCTACTACTACATGACGCTTAATCGCATTTGCTGGCATCATAACATTTTTAGCAATGTTCTTTTCAAATGGTTTTAATTCATAATTAATTCTATCATTTAATTCAACTAAACCTTGTGAATGGCTTACACGAGTAGATAATCTTACGATTACTGGTGTATCAAACTTTTCTGATAGGTTAAAGGCTTCCTTCATAAATTCCTTACATTCTGCGCTATCAGATGGTTCAACCATTAACACCTTACTAGCTTTAGCATAATGACGTGAATCTTGTTCATTTTGGCTTGAATGCATTCCTGGGTCATCAGCAACACAGAATACTAAACCTCCATTAACGCCAATATAGCTTACAGTAAATAGTGGGTCAGCCATAACATTCATACCAACATGTTTCATACAGCTCATTGCTCTTGCACCAGCCATAGATGCACCGATAGCTACCTCACTAGCAACCTTCTCATTAGGTGCCCATTCAGCATAGATTTCATCATATTTAATAATATTTTCTGTTATTTCAGTTGATGGTGTACCAGGATAACTTGCACATACTGTTACTCCTGCTTCATATGCACCACGTGCTATTGCTTCATTTCCAAGTAATAACTTTTTCATTAAAAAACACTCCTTTACAATATTTAATATTATACCATAAAAATAAACACATTAAAATATATATTATTTTAAAAAATGTCTTATTTAACAAAAAAAGTAATGCAAACCGCATTACTTCATTTTAACAGCATCATTGAACATTTCAATTAAAGCATCAATTGAATAATCAATATTGTATTCATAAACTAAATTTTTGTATTTTAAAGCCTCAGCTTTTCTTTCTTCATCATGCTCTAGCCAGTAATCAATTTTTTCAGCTAAGTCCTTAGGATCTTTTTGCTTAAAGATAGATTTTTCATCATAAGCAAATTGACTTGTTGCACTATATTTACCACGGGCAATAATAGGAAGCAAGCCTGTTTGAACAGCCTCCATACAAGATAATCCTTCAACCTCAATATAAGCTAAATGGATGTATAAATCAGCACCTCTAGAGAGCTTTTGAAGCTCACCTAGTGGATAGAAGCCAAATACAGGATTGTACTTAATGACGCCATTTTTTAGTAATTTGTTAGCAAGCTTTTTAAGCTTCTTTTCTTGTGGGCCACGTCCACAGAATATTAGTTGAATCTCCTTGCTATGCTTTGAATAATTCATAGCATTTAATAATGTCTTTAAATTCTTTTCAACACTATATCTACCAATAGTTATAACAGTATATTTAGCATCACTTACTTTTGTTACCTCAGTGTTTTCATCATTAACTAAATCTTCAACAACTAAACCATTAGATATAACTCTAAGCTCTGCTTTAAATTTATTTTCTTCTAATCTTTCTTTTACATTTTCTGTAGGACATTGTACTATTTTACATCTATCAAAGCAACTCTTCTTCCACCATCTCATGGTAATGGAATTTAAGAATGATCTATCTAGATGAACTGATGCGAATAAGTTTTCAGGATGTAAGTGGTAAGTTGCTGTACAAGGCTTATGCATTTTATTAGCTAATTTAGCTACACCCATTTGAATAACAAATGGTTCTTCTAAATGAATGACATCTGCCCAGTTAATAGCATCAATAGCAATTCTTTTATTAGATTTCGCAAATTGATAGCCTTGCTTTCTAATAATAGGATTAAAAATAGGGAATTTAAAATCATCTAAAGTATAATCAGGTTTTGGGCCATTTGGATCAGGATTCTTTCCTGATAATACTCTAACTTCAATTCCACGTTCTATTAATTTTTTAACTGTTCTTCTAGCTGAAGCACTTAAACCATTACCTTTAGCATAGAAGTTATTAACAACAAATAAAACCTTCATATTCTCACCTACACACTATTAATTAATATAAAATATTAATTCCCACTATCTCTATTTTATCAAAAATAGAAAATAAAACAATACAAAAAAAGCTCCTAATGTATAATTAGGAGTTTTCTTATAATAAATTCTAGTAATTTTCTTTTCTAACTTCGAAATAGCTTTGTGGATGAGCACATACAGGACATACTTGAGGAGCTTTCTTTCCAATTACTAAATGTCCACAGTTTCTGCATTCCCACATAGTTTCTTCACTCTTTTCAAATACCTTTTGCATTTCGATATTATTTAATAGAGCTAAATATCTTTTTTCATGTTCCTTTTCAATAGCTCCAACCATTCTAAACTTAATAGCGATTGTTTTGAAGCCTTCTTCTTCAGCTTCTTTAGCCATTCTTTCATACATATCAGTCCATTCAAAGTTTTCACCTTCAGCAGCAGCCTTTAGGTTTTCAGCTGTTGTACCGATACCCTTTAATTCTTTTAACCACATTTTAGCATGTTCTTTTTCGTTATTAGCAGTTGCTTCAAAAATAGCAGCAATTTGTTCATAACCTTCCTTTTTAGCTACACTTGCAAAATAAGTGTACTTATTTCTTGCTTGTGATTCACCTGCAAATGCATCCTTTAAATTCTTTTCTGTTTTACTACCTTTTAATTCCATAAAATAATCCCTCTTTCCTTATATTTCTGCCCAATCTTTTAATCTTTCATACAATGAATCAACAGTTAATACATCTCTATTGTATATTCTGTTTTCTTTTTTGCCATCACTATGAGTATAGATAAATGGGCCGTTCTTTTTACCATTCTCAAATGATCCTCTTTCATAATCTCCATTTGTATAAAAGTAAGTACCTACTCCATGACGATTATTGTTTCTAAAGAAACCTTCATAACGCTCTCCATTAGCAAAATAATAAGTTCCTTTACCACAACGTTCACCATCCATGATTTGTCCTACATATATATCTCCATTTTTAAATGGAACAACTCTTTGGTCTGGTTCAACGGTATTAACATTTAATAGCTTCTTACCAATTAATTTTCCTAGTGGATTATATTGACGGCTTTCAATTCTACCATCTTTAAAATAATAGAATGCTTGCCCTACAATAACATTTTTAACATACGAGCCTTCTTGTTTATCACCTTTTCTTTCTCCAGAACCAAAATAATAAACACCATTACCATCAATTAGATTCTCTCTAAATGAGCCTTCATATATATCACCATTAGCATAATAATAAGTTCCTACACCATTAATCTTACCGTTTCTAAAATCACCAACAAATAAACCTGATTTAGTCTTTAATACAACTTGTCCAAGTCTTGCGGTATTTTTATTTAAAGCTTTTTTCTTTATAAGCTTGCCATTTTCATAGTATCTTTCTTCAATAACACCATTAGTATCAAAATAGTATGTAGGTGTATTTACCATTTGGCGCCCTTCATGCCATGTAGCTTCTTCCCTTTGACCACCTGCATAAAAATAAGTACCCTTACCTTCACGCATATCATTTAGCCACATACCATCATACTTTTCGCCATTAGGATATTTACAAATACCCTTACCACTACGCTTACCAGCTTTAAATTCACCAATATATTCTTGACCTGTATTTAAAGTTATTTTACCCTTACCATCAAATAGACCATTGATAATATCTCCTTCATACACGCCATTAGCAAAATTTCGCTTGCTTTTGCCATTTATTAATTTTCCATTTTCGAAAGTTCCAGCATTATATGTTCCATCTTTAAACTTTTGTTCACATTCTCCAGTAAGTAAATCAGACTTCCAAGTTCCACTAAAAACATCACCATCATTACTCTTATAAGTACCCTTACCTTCTTTTACTCTTTTTCCATTTATAACTAGTGATTCACCAGTATAAATACCATCCCTATAAGTAATTTGATTCATAGTAGTAGGACTCTTTTTAACAATAGTTTCAGCCTTTTTAAGTTGCTCTTCCTTCTTTTTAAGTTCTAACTCTTTCTTCTTTAATTCTTCTTCTTTTTTCTTAAGATTTTCTTGTGCTTTAACTTTAGAATATCTTTCATATTCTTGGTAATACTCAATTACAAGTGCCTTATTCCCACATTTAGGACATTGTAACTTAGCATTAGATGTTTTTGCTATCTTAAGCTCAAATAATGCTGTACATTTTAAGCATTTAGCATTTGCCATAATAATC
>JAILIR010000107.1 GCA_024695185.1 bacterium
TATTCATTTTTGCAATTATTTTTGGCTAATATATTGTAAAAATAAGCTTCAGCGCATTTATAATCAACATTTAATATATTTTCTACTATTTCTTTTACTTTATCAAATTCACTATTACTTAGACAATATTTTGCTCTTTCAATTAGATTACTAATTAAAGATTTATTAGTTTGATTGTTACTTCCTGAATTACTTCTATTTAATAATTTTTCAACTCTACGTGTAATTCTATTTAAATAATCACCATCTAATAATTCTTCTTCAAAAGATAAAAACTCTATAGGTAAATCTTTTAATTCCATATTAAAATAACATGGTATTAAATATTTATCTTGCTTATCTTGTATAAAACTAATAAATCTAGACCATTCATTCTTTTCCCATATAGCATTAAAATATTCTTTTTTAGACCCAATTGATAACATTACTTTTGAACTCATTAAGGCCGCAAAAATAATAGGCTCATATTCGCTTACATCTTTATTAGCTAATGATTTTTTAGAAAAGAATACTCTATATCCTTTTTTAGTTAGTTCACTATATATGCTTTCAGCTTTAATAGAATCTTCAGTCCTATTATTAGATTCATCATGTTCCTTATAGCTAATAAAAACATCATATGGTTCTTCTTTTTGTGATATTGATAAAATATCTTTTTGAAGCTTATCAATTACTTTAGCTTCCCTTTCATATACTTTTTTGGCAACTACATCTGCATTTTCTATAGTTTCTATATAATCTAAATCTTCAAAAATAGTTTTATAAGCAGTTCTATGACATGTAGGAACTTTTTTTCCTGTAGCTTTAGAATCAACATATTCTATACCATAACGACATAAACAAATACCCCAGTGCGCTTCTGCGCATTTAGGGTCATCAATTAAAATATTATCGTATGTTAATTGAGCTTTATCGAATTCATTTTGCATTCTTAAAATATTAGCTCTATTAAATAACATTAATTGTTTTTCGTTATCAGTTCTAAATACAGTTTGTTCAGTACCACAGTATTCACATGTAGCAACAGATAGATTATCGTCATAATGAATATGACCACCACACATCTTACATCTGCAAGAACCCATAGTATCACCTCTTACATACTATTTTACCCATAAACAAAATACTACTATAACTACTACAATAGCTACAGCAACTAGTGATAGTACAACTATCTTTGAGGCTTTTTTGATTGTTTCTCTTTTTTCAAAGATAGGTTTTACTTCACTTGAAAGTGTATTGTATCTTTCCATAGAATAATCACAAAGTTCTAATTGTTTCATTTCTTCTAGGCTTTTTTTGATATTATTTAATGTTTCATCATCATATATTCTAGTTTCTTTAATACGTCTAATTCTTTTTTCAATAGATGTTGATAATTCATCACATCTTTTACACTGTCCTTCAACCTTTAATATATATTTCATTCTATCAATCTTAGATAAAGAATCTTTATAATCTCCAAGTAATGATAATATAGAAATGGCTTCATTATAGGATTTCTTTTCTTCCCTTTCAACTGCAGAATAATATATATCATCTTTATATTTAAGCTTTAAAGAATCAGTTTCTTCATATTTATCTAAGCTATTTAACATATTATAAGCATCACTAAATTTATTATTTTTAATGTTCTTTTCAATATTATTAATTAGCTTATTCTTTTCATCTTCTATTAAACCAGCTTTAATTCTATCGCTTATACTATTTAATTTTTCTTTTAAACCAGTATCAGCAAAATTTAAAGCCTTTTGATAATCTTTATCATTATCTAAGTTAATTCTTTTTTTAATAAATTCTTCATCGTTTGCACACTCGTGGTTTGCAAGCATTTTATAATAATAAGCCATTGCACATGTATAATCTGTATCAAGTACCTTTTCAGCTAGATTATATGCTTGCATAAAGTTACCATCATTAACGAATAAACCTATTCTACCAATATTGTTTTCTACACTCATTTTAGCAACAGCTTTTTCTTTAGCAACTACTTGTTCAGTATCGATAATTACTTTTTCTCTTGTAGAAAATAGTTTATCAATTCTATCAATTAATCCCTCTAAATAGCCATTATCACTAATATCATAAGCTTGTAAAGCCATAAATTCATTAGGTAGATTATTTCTATCCATATCAAAGTAACAAGGTATTAAATATTTATTATGATCATCTTTCATTAGGCTTAAGAATCTATACCATTCATTCTTTTCCCAAATAGATTCATAATATTCCTTCTTTGAACCAATTGATAGCATTACCTTTGAGCTCATTAAAGCTGCGAAGATATATGGTTCATAAACAGATGTATCTTTATCCTTTAAGCTAACATTTGAAAAGAATACTCTATATCCGTTTTTCTTAAGTTCATTATATATTTCTTCAGCTTTATGAAAGTCAGGTGTTCTATTATTTTTTTCATCATGACCTTTATAGCTAATAAAGATATCATATGGTTCTTCTTTTTGACTAATAGATAATATATCTTTTTGGATTTTATCTATTACTTTTGCTTCTGTCTCATACACTCTTTTAGCAACGACATCAGCATTTTCGATAGTTTCTTTATAATCTAAATCATCAAATATAGATTTAATCGCAGTTCTATGACACATAGGTACCTTTTTACCTTCTTTAGTATCAACATATTGAATACCATAACGGCATAGACATATACCCCAGTGTGCTTCTGCATTATTAGGTTCATCTATTAAAATGTTGTCATATGTTAATTGTGCTTTGTCAAATTCATTTTCTCTTCTTAGAGCGTTTGCTCTATTGAATAGGTTAACTTTTTTAGTATCATCAGTTTTAACTATTGTTTGTTCCGTACCACAGAATTCACATGTAGCAACACTTGCATCAGCCTCATAATGAATGTGACCACCGCACATCTTACATCTACAAGATCCCATAGGATCACCTCAAATCTACTTGTTTAACTTACACATTCTATTTCTTTTATCTACTAAATCATTGATTTCAGCTAAATCCTTTTTAGCATCATCTAATTTTTCATTTAAGATATTATCTTTTAATGTATCATATTTAATACTAATTTCATTTTCGATATCAACAAGTTCATTAGCACTCATTGGATCACTATATTTAACTTTTTCAACAAATTTATGAATATCTTTATTGAAGTCGCTATCACTTGTCTTATTTTCAAGTGATTCTACTTCAATTTTGAAGTTATTCATAAAAGCAGTTTTTTGTTTTTCTTCTTTTTCAATACTTTCAATAATTGATTTAGCTCCAACAGTAATTAATACACCTATAGCTGCAAATCCAGTTAATAATACTAAAATGATTGCAGGAATAAATACTGGAACTAATACAAAGGCATTAGTAATCATTAAAACAACGGAAGTAATCATTTGTAAAATTAAATAAATGATACTTACTCTAATTACTGGAATACCATAAACCTTACTTCTTAGTGATGTAGATTTCTTAAATACTAATACACCTACATAGCATTGAACAGCTAGTGCAACAAGTACTCCAACATATGATACGATAAATGTTGCATAACTCTTCTTTTCAAAAGGTATAACAAATGCTAAAACTGTAAACATTATAGCTATTATAGCCATAATAGCAAAATATATCTTTAACCCTTTACTCATAATTATTCACCTTTCTTCTTTCCGCAATTTGGACAGAATTTTCCTGTAATATTCTTTTCACCGCATTCGCAGTCCCAAGTTGAAACTGTATTTTCTGGCTTCTTTGCGCCACATTCAGTACAGAACTTGCCTCTATTAATAGTTCCACATTCTGGACAAGTCCAGCCCTTTGGAGTTTCTGGTTTTTTGCTTCCGCATTCTGGGCAGAACTTAGTAGTAATACCAGCCTTACCACATGAAGGACAAACCCAGCTATCCTTTAAGGCATTACCGACATTAGCACCCATTTCTTTTGTATCTTCAAATACTGGCTTCATTGCATCCTTAGCAACATTTACAACGCCACCTAAGGCACCTAGTGCAACACCAACACCAACAACATCGCCAATACCAGCACCAGAGCCACCAGTGCCTCCGCCTTTACCCATATTTTCAACAGCGCCAACACCAACTTGTCTTTGAGTTTCTTGTTGGTAAGTATAGCCCTTCATTTGCATTTCTTGAGCTTCAGCTTGTGCTTTTAATCTATAAGCTTCTGCGCTAGCTTGAGCTTTAATGATTTCTTCTTGTGCACCAGTTTGAGCTTCAACAATTCTTCTTTGTTGTTCAGCAAGAGCAACGTCTTTCTTGATTTGTTCATCCTTAACTAATAAGTACTTTTCAGCATATTGCTCTCTCATCTTTCTGAAGTTAGGATCATCATCTGGTGTAATGATGTTATTTACATAGAATTCAGGAATGTATAAACCATATTCATCGAATACTTCATTGATTTCATCCTTTAAAGCATTTCCAATAGTTTCTACATGTGCATCTACTTCTAGAATGTTAATCTTGTTTTCAGTGATAATTCTAGATAGTATAGCTTTTACCTTACTAACTACTAAAGCTCTAAATTTACCAGTTAAAACTTTTACATCATAAATATTAGTATCTACGATATCTTGAGTTTTAAGTGAGCTTGTTGTACCTACTAACTTAATTAATAGCTTTCTTGAATCACTTACTGTAAGAGTGAATTCACCACTAGCTCCTAAATCTACTGATAAACCTGAAATAGGGTCAAACATTCTAACCTTTGAATCTGTTCCCCATTTAACATTAGTATGTAATACTTTATTAATGTAATAAACCTCTGTATGGAATAATTCTTCTCCACCAGTAGGAATCTTATAAATCTTGTCTAAAAGTGGTAATTTTTGAGTAGTAAGTGTATGTCTACCTGCACCAAATAAATCTAATGCTTTACCATCTCTAAAGAATATTGCTTCTTGAGATTCATGAACGATTAATTGGCTTCCTAAATGAAAATCTTCTTTAGGATATTTCCAAATTAATACATCATTTGGTCCTTCGTATTTGATAACACTAATTAATTCTTCTTTTGCCATAATTATTTCTCTCCTTTAATTTCTATATTTTCTAAGGCAAATTCTAAACATAAAATTAGAATTTCATTCCTTGTTCTTCCTGTTTCTTTTGCAATTCTATCAACATCCTTAATTAATTCAATTGGTAATCTTGCAGATACTACAGATGATTCCCCTTTGTATTTCTTTTGTTCAATTGTAAGTTTCTTTTCCATAAAATCGCCTCCTACATTTTATATTATACAACATTTGTATTACATTTGTAAACACTATTTTTTAAGGCTTTTTACTTTAAGAAAGTAATATCTAATAAATCAAGTAAGCCATCTATTTCAAAATATAGATATAACGGCCTTATTCCATCCATTAACTCTATATCAAATTCTATAGTTGTAAAGTCACTTACAGGATTTATTTGAACTTTTTTTAACTCTTTATTGTCAAAATCATTACTTATACTAACATATCCATGTGCTAGTCCTCTATAAGTTAGTTTGAGCTTTTTATTGTTCCTAAATTCAAAATATTTAAACCCTATTAGAGTATTATTAGTTATTTCACTAATAAATCTTATATCTTTTTCATTATTAACATTTGGAAAATGTTCATTAAATATTTTATTAGAACCATGAGGCATAGATCCGTTTGTTATGTTACATGCGATACATGCACTATATTTGCCTAATGCCTTAAGTGGGCCATTATTTAAACCACAGCTTGTTATTTCTACTTGGTTAAAAGTTCCATCACTATTCATATAGATAGGTTCAGCACAAGCTTGTCTACTATAATCAGATTTATGTGTTAATCTGTGATAAAAAACATAATAACATCCATTTATATATTCAATAGATCCATGAGTTGTTCCTGTCATATTTAATCTATTATTTTCATCTCTACCATTATATCCAATATCACCATTAGATACTAAAGTACCCATAAACTTAAAGCCTTTATCAGGATAATCACTTATCGCATAGCATAATTCATGATTTTGTTTAGAGGAATAAATAAAATAATATTTATTATTAAACTTCCTAATTGATGAAGCTTCAAAGAATGGATGAGCCTCAAAGCTAGTTCCTTTTGTGTTATATGGAATAATATGATGTGGTGCTTCTTTTACTGTTGTCATATCATTATCTAATATAGCCATTACAGCCCCATTAACACTATCACCTTTAGCATATTCTATAATTTCATCTTTAGTTTTACCAAACATATTAGCTTCTAAAGTTATTAATTCATCATTTTTTAAGAACTCTTCTAAATTCTCTTCATAATCATATTGAGTTCCGTAATATAATCTAATAACACCATTATCATTCATAACTGCTGGATCAAAAGGAACATAATCAAGCATTAAGCTTCCATCCTTATATTTCACAAAGCCAATAAACTTAAATGGTCCAGTTGGTTTATCAGATACCGCAACACTTATAGGTCCAAAATAGCCTCCTACGCCTCTATATCCACTCATTGCGTAATATAAGTAATATTTATTATCATTACCCTTAACACAATCAGGTGCATACATATAAGGACGCTCTTTATAGTTTGGATCATTTTTAGCTTCATAGCTTATTCCTTCATATTTCCAAGTTTTTAAATCATAAATACTCGCCGAATACACTACATAATCTCTTTTACAAAAAGTATCTGCGCCTTCTTCATCGTGAGAGCCATATAAATATACTCTATCATCAAAAACATGAGGCTCCCCATCAGGCACAAATTCATTTAGAGGTAAAAAAGGATTAAACACTTGTTTTTTCATATAAATCGCCTCACTAACTTAATTATATTATAAATATAATGAAAATGAAAACATAAATAAAAAAAGAAGCAATTATGCTTCTTCATCAAATGTCTCATTTTTAGGTTTTTTGTTTCTTAATATTAAACCAAATATTGCTGCTACTAAGTTAACACATATTCCTGATAGAGCACTAAATACGATATTCGCAATCATTAAACCCTTACTATCACTATTCTTGCCCTTAAATGATAAAATAGCATTTGGAATACTAAATACTAAGAAAACAAAGAACATAACGCCTAAAGCCAAGAATAATCCTTGGAAATATTCAATTCCATATTGTGCACTATCATCAGCCAATCTTTGCATGATTTCTTCATCTGTAGAAAATGCTATAAAGAAAATGCCTAGGAATAAAAATACTAAGATAGATACTAAAGACATTACGCCACCAACAATAAATAATACTCTTTTTGCGACATTCATATAAATCATCTCCCTAATATAATTATAATAAAAAGAATTATTTTAGTCAAATAATGAAAAAAACAGTTGGAATTCCAACTGTTTTCTTATATTTAGTTCTTTTTACTATCAACCAGTCCGAATATCCCACCAAGGCTATTAATATATATTCCAGATATTACACCAAAAATAATATTTAATACCATTAGGCCACTTCTATTACTCTTTACTCCCTTAATTGATAATAAAGCATTAATTAATTCAAAGATAGCTAACATAGAGAATACTATGCCTAGAATAGTAACTAGCACCTTAGCGTTTTCTGGTGAAGATGGAGTTCTATTTAATCCATCTAATAATCTTTGTAACAATTCTTCATTATTTATTGCAGCAAAGAATGCTATAGCACAAATAGCAAATAGTAAAACGCCAAAAATAGAAGCTATAAAGGCAATAATCATTAATACTTTTCTTGCAGTAGACAT
>JAILIR010000153.1 GCA_024695185.1 bacterium
AATTTTTATATCATTTTTTTAAGGTTAAGAAAAACCTCAAAACTTTTTGTTTGAGGTTTTTATAAATTATGATTGAGAAAGAATAATTAGATTTGCTAGTATGAACATAGTCATTATAATAGCAAAAGTTAAGTTCATTACGAATAAGAATTGTTTCTTTCTGTTTAATGATTTAACCATTTTAATAATAAATACAGCTGTGAATACTCCTGTAGCGAATAAGAATCCTAATTTTCCAATCATTGAACCTTCATTAAATACTTTAGCATTTAATATGCAATAAATTATGAATATAACTGTATATCCTACCATCAATACTACTGATTCAGTAGCTCTTAAATCATTTTGATTCTTTTCAGGTGCTTTTTTAGGTTCAGAAACTGTTTCTATAGGTTTTTCTTCCATAGAATTAGTTTGTTCTTTTTCCATTAAACTTGCAAGTTTAATTTTAAGTTCATTTATTTCTTTATCTTTTTCATCTACTGTATTTTCTTTTACTGGTTCTTTTATTTCTTCTAAATCATTTGATTCAACTTTTTCTTCTTCTACAGTTTCTTCAACTTTAGGCTCTGTAGCTTCAGGTTCACTTTCAACTTCTTCAATTACTTGTTCGCTAATTGCTTCTTCAACAGGCTCATCTTCAACATCTTGAGTTATTTCTTCAACAACTTCATCTTCTATAATTTCTTCTTGAACTTCTTCAACTTGTTCTATAGCTTTTTCTTCAACACCAGTCTCTTCAACAGGTTCTATTACCTTTTTTTCTTCAATAACTTCTTTAATCTCTTCTTTAGGCTCTTCAGGCATTGTAGCAACTAATTGTTTAGTACCACATTTAGGGCAGAACAGATCATCATCATTAAGTAAGTTTCCACATTTTGTACAATACTTCATAACTAATCACCCCTTACCCATTTATATGCGACTTGGCCATTTCTTGGATCACAAAGTTTATCTCCGCCTTTAATAGTCATTGTTGTGTTGAAACCAAAGCTTGGTAGATTAATAGTAATCGAACTTCCACTCTTCGACCATGTTCCAGATGTTTCACTTCTAAAATCATATGCTAAATCATTTTCAACTGATCCACAGTATGAACAAGTTCCATCAGATCTAATTAAATAACATGTCTTACCAACTTGGACAGTATTTCCACTACTTTGATATGAGTATGCTTGGATATAATAACCTGTCTTAAAACTACCAGATCCACCTCCACCAGTTGATGCGAAAGCCATACCTAAAATACCAACCAGTGATATAGCTGTACAACCAAATATAATTGCTAAATACCATTTAGGTGCTTTATATGATGGATTAGCTTTAATTTTCTTATGCCACATAGTAAATAATGTAATAAAAGCACCTATACTAATTGTTGTAAATATGACACCAACAACTAATGCAGAATTAACACCACCTGACCCACTATTTGCTTTAGGTGTATCTTCTTTATCTGGTGTAATAGGTTTAGCTGAATTTAAAAAATAAGACTTACTAATCTCAATAACAGGTCTAAAGCCTATTTCATTATCTGTTAATAGACATGAAGTAAATTTTGAATCATACCAACGAACTTCTTTTCTATTTGCATCAATTGATTGATCCTTTGTCCAATATGGTAAATGACTAGGTCCATCATCAAAGGATAATCTTCTAAGCATCGCATAATCAGTAGCTTTATCCATAGCAGGTTCACCCTTATCAATTATCTTTTTTTCAGGTGCATCTATATAATACGAATTATCAAATTTAGTCAAAGTTTTTAACTCATCTTCAGTAAAAACATCATTTACTTTTTCGTTTGTATAAAGATATAATGCAGAATTAATATAGTCCATATTTTCAGCATTTTCATAATGGTAAGGACAAACATCTAGAACTTGATATGATATAAGTTTATAATATTCATCATTCTCATAATATACTACCCATTTAATCTTTTCATATTTGAAGCAAACTTTTGCATAATTGAATGAAACATCAGAAATTTTATCTCCATTACTTAATGTTTCAGACCCGGCATTTTTTCCATAAACAGGATCTATATCAACAACACTAAATCTTGTATCCCCATCATAAAAACCAGGAATTTCTTTATCAGAACGATAATATTTATTTAAAAAATCTTCGAAACTAGATATATTTAATTCTTCCGTTAAGGCTTTATCCCATGATGAAGTCATACAACCAATTTCAACAATTCCTTTCTTGTCGAATTTATATTTTGCATCATCAGCTTTTACTGTATTAAAAATTAAAGATAATACAAAAAATAAAGATATGGCAAAAAGAGACCTTACAAATTTTTTCATAAGCATCAACTCCTTTATATTTAATTCATAGCACTCTTATTAATTATATTTTAACATATATATTTTTTTATTAAAGAGACAAAATGATTAAAATGATAAGAAAATAAAAAAAGAGGAATAAATCCTCTATTTATTTTTCATCTTTAAATTTTAGTGAAATATCTAAAGCTTTAAATGAATGAGTAAGTGCCCCTACACTAATATAGTCAACACCCGTTTTACAAACAGAATCTAATCTTTCAAATGTCATATTGCCACTTGCTTCTAGTTTTTTGATTCCATTATTTATTTTTACACATTTACTCATTAATTCATTATCCATATTGTCTAGCATGATAATATCACATGGTGTTTTTAAAGCCTCTAAGAATTGTTCCATTGTTTCAACTTCTACTTCAATCTTACAATTAACTTTTCCATAAACCATACTTACTGCTTTTGTGATAGATCCTGCGGCTTTAATATGGTTATCTTTAATTAAAACCATATCGCTTAACCCATATCTATGGTTTGTTCCACCACCATCTTTAACAGCCTTTTTAGCAAAGAATCTTAAACCTGGTGTAGTTTTTCTTGTGTCAAGTAGTTCTGTTTTACCACTCATATATGACATATAGTTATTTGTTGTTGAAGCTATACCACTCATATATTGTAGTAAGTTTAGGCTTGTTCTTTCGCCCTTTAAAATAGTCCTAGTATTACCTTTAATTGTAGCAATTAAATCACCTTTAACTACTTTATCTCCATCTTGTTTATAAATCTTAAAATCACAATCATTACTTATTAGTTCAAATGTTCTTTTACAATAGTTAATTCCCGAAATTACGCCATTTTCTTTAGCAATAAATTCAGCATAAGATATTTCAGATGGATCAATAATATTATCTGTAGTAATATCACCTTCTGGCATATCTTCATTTAGGGCATTTAGTAAAAAGTTATCAATTTCTTTATTAGTCATAATTCTATTAGTTGACTCTATAGTGACAGCCAACTGACTCCTTTCTCTTAATAGCAGCTTCAATAATCATCATAGCTGTTGTTGCCATATTAAGTGTTTCATAATAGTAATGTGAATGAACTAAAGTTTTGCTTAAGTTTTTGAAGTGTCTACCAATAATCTTTTTAGCAATTTCTAGTCCTTCTTCACTTCTAACAATGCCAACATATTTATCCATTACATCTCTTATTTCACTTCTAATAGGATGGAAGCTAAACATCTTATGTGTTACTGAATGTGTTTTAGGTTCTACATTTGGTATTGTTAAATCGGATTTTTTAATATCTTCAGCAATTCTATTACCAAATACAACACATTCTAGTAGTGAGTTAGATGCTAATCTATTAGCTCCGTGTACACCACTACATGCACATTCACCATTAGCATATAAATTTTCTAAATTTGTTTTACCATTTAAATCAATTTTAATACCACCACAAGAGAAATGTTCTACTGGTGCTACTGGTATAAAATCACTTTCCATATGTATTCCATATTGTAGGATTTTATTATAGATTGTAGGGAATCTTTCCATTAAGAATTCTTTAGATTCAAATGTAATATCTAAATATACATGATCGCTCCATGTATCATACATTTCTCTATAAATAGATTGACTAACAATATCTCTTGGTGCAAGCTCCATACGCTTATCATATTTACCCATAAAACGCTCACCATCGACATTTTTTAATTGTGCACCTTCACCTCTAACAGCTTCACTGATTAAAAATTTTTGACCATCTTCTTCAGTGTAGAAGCCTGTTGGGTGGAATTGAATAAATTCTAGGTTTTCACATTCAACATTTGCTCTATAGGCCATAGCTATACCATCACCTGTAGCTATTTTTGGATTAGTTGAGTTCTTATAAACTGCACCTAGTCCACCTGTAGCTATAACTGTTCTACTAGCTATACAATCAAACATATTGTTATCTTTATCTATTAAAGTTGCTCCTATACATTTATTATCTTTAATAATTAAGTCAGTTGCCATTGTTTCTTCAAAAATAGTTACATTTTCTTTTTCAACTATCCTTTTCTTTAAGGCACGCATTATTTCACGTCCTGTAGCATCTCCACCAGCTCTTAGGATTCTTCTACCTCTATGTCCACCTTCTTGAGCAAGTAATAGGTGTCCTTCTTTATCTTTATCAAATTCAACACCAAACTCCATTAGTTTTTCAATATTTTCACTTGCTTCATAAACAAGTGTCTTAGTCGCATCTAAATCATTGATATTAGATCCAGCTGTAAGAGTATCCTCTATATGCTTTTTTAGTGCTTCATCATTTTTAGTAAGCTCTGCGGCAATACCACCTTGAGCTAATTCTGAGTTAGCGATATCTTTAGTATCCTTCATAACCATAGCTATTTTAATTTCTTTTGGTAGGTTTAAAGCTATAAACATACCAGCTAAACCACCACCAATAATTAAAACATTAAATTTCTTATCCATAAATACACCTTCTAACTTAATTCAAGCATTTTATCAAGTGCTTTTTTTGCTTTAATTCTTATTTCTTCATCTACTGTTATTTCAAATTCTTCATTCTTTAGACAGTTATATACATCTTCTAAAGATATTAGCTTCATAAACTTACATACTAAGCATTTGTTTAGTAAATAGAATTTTTTATTAGGATGTTTCTTTTCTAATTCATGAATGATACCTTGTTCAGTACCTATAATAAATTCATTTGCATCACTTTTAGCTACATAATCAATAATACCTTTAGTACTACCCGCATAATCAGCCATATTAGCTACATCATATCTTGCTTCAGGATGAATTAATACTAAAGCATTTGGATGAGTTTCTTTCATTTTTAATACATCATCAACCGTTAGATTGTCATGTATATTACAATTACCATCCCATAAATCTATATCATAGCCATATTTGTTTTTAGCATATAAAGCTAAGTTCTTATCAGGACAATACAAAATCTTTTTATCTTTATAGTGTGCTAGTATTTTTAAAGCATTACTACTAGTTACACAACAATCAGATAAAGCCTTTATATCGGCATTTGTATTAACATAAGATATAACAATCCTATCAGGATTTTTTTCTTTGTATTTAATTAAATCTAAAGCATTTATATCATTAGCCATTTTACAAGGTAAAACCTTATGAGGCATTAATACTTTCTTTTCTGGTGATAATATTTTTGCGGTTTCACCCATAAAAGTTACACCACAAAAAACAATTATTTTAGCATCACTATTTTTAGCAATTACACTTAAATTATATGAATCTCCAAGATAATCAGCAATATCTTGCACTTCACCTTTTTGATAATAATGAGCTAGAATAATAGCATTCTTTTCTTTTTTTAGTTTATT
>JAILIR010000156.1 GCA_024695185.1 bacterium
CGAAATTGTCAGCTACTGAGGTAAAAGAGTTGATACTGAACAATGTAGATGATGTTACACAATTACATAATTATTGCTTAACTGGTGGTAGATTAAATGCTTATAAAGCTGTAAAAGCAGCAACAGAATCTGCTACATTTGTAAAAGATATTACAGGTGATGGTAAAGATGATATGATTCTAGTGAGAAAAAGTAATGGTAAATATGCTTTTTCTGTCTTCAAGGGGCAAACTAGTGGGTATTTATCTTCTCCAGTAACAACAACTACAACAAGAGATTTTAGTTATGATGAGGAAGTGTTCTGTGGAGATTTTAATGGCGATGGCAAAGCAGATATATTGCTTCATTATGCAGTTAATAGTTATAGACATTTTTCGTTGTTTTTAGGAAAGTCGAATGCAACATTTGAAGATGAAGAAGAAATAACTAGCACAAGGTACCATGATGAGATGTTGTATCCATATAAGGCTTTTATTGGTGATCAAAATGGTGATGGTAAAGATGATTTTATATTAGTTTATGAAAATAGTTATTATAATGTTGGAATCCTTGTATATAGAGGTGCAACATCACCTTATTATTTATTAGATGCAACATCTACATATTCAAGCAGTATACAATATAATCATGATGTGGAAATGTTTTCTGGTTGTTTTAATGATGATAACAAGACTGATATTTTGATTCATTCCAAGTCAAGCACTAATAAACATGTATTATGTACTTTTATATCAACAAGTGCATGTGATTTTACTTGTGCGACATTAACAAGCACATATGCTGTCGACAAAGAAAACCATCCTTTTAAGCTTTTAATTGGAGACCAAAACGGGGATAGTCAAGATGATTTTATTGTTGTGTACAAGGGGAGCATTGGATATAGATGTGGGCTTGTATATAAGGGTGATTGTTATACTCCATATTTTATAGATGGATCAATATTATTAAGCAGTTTTGATAATTATGATAATAAAGATTATGCTTTTAGCGGAGACTTCAATGGAGATGGTTTTAGTGACATTCTTATCGAAAGAGGGTATAATGGTTATAGGCAGTTAATAACTTATAAAGCAAACATAACAGGAAGTTATGATTCTGCTATTAGCCAGACTACGACTAATGGATATAATAGAAAAACATGGCCCGCAACTTCATTAGTTGGAGATATTAACGGAGATGGCAAAGATGATTTTATTGTAAAATGGAAATATGCAACTGATGATGAAGTAAGCGTGCATGTATATTTAGGTGGGACAAATGGCTTTACAACTGCCAATACTACTCATTCAAGCATACCATTTTATAATGAATAGATTGGAAGTGAAAATATGAAGAAGTACATATTAATAGTTGTTTTCATTTCATGTTTTTTGTTAACATCATGTAGAACAAAAACAAGTAGCACCAAGAGGGATAGTACTGCTAAAAGTGCAATAAAGAGCAAGGATGAAAACAACATGAATACTCCTTTTGTGGAATTGGATAACGAAAGCAAAAAACTGTTTGAGAATTCTTTTTCTACAAGTGGTATATATGTAGCTAGTGGATATGAGAAATATCATTCGTTAGATGAAAGAGAGAGCAAAACAATTAATTGGCAAGAGAATAGGACCCAAACAAATAGAGATGATTATCATGTTTGGCTTACTTGTTATTACATGAAAGATGATACATTAGTTGTTCACGTTGAAAGGTCAGATAAAGGCATTGAGAATCATGAGCCTTCATATTTTGAGAAAGAGTATTTATTAGGCAATTATGGGTTCTGTGTATATGGAGAATACAATGAATGGTATTCATATATACTTGTCTATAAAAACGGCAATTTGTATGAGCTGGATTATGCCTATAAAAACGGGATAATTGATGATGAAGAAGTCAAGTCAGTTTACAAGAGTTATATTGAAAGCAAATATTTAAAATTTGATCCATATTATAATCCGTATATTCCTATTGTAAACCCTAATTTAGGGAAATAGAAAGGAAGTGGTTTTGTGAGAAAAAGAATATTATTAGTATTGTTTGCCTCTTGCCTTTTCTTGGCAGCGTGTAAAGCAAAAACAACCACTACAAATGAAAAAAACACAACCAGAAATAAAACAAGCATAACTACTAAAAAAACTTATACTGGTGACAACATAAACACGCCTTTTATTTAGTTAGATAATGAGAACCAAGCAAAATTTGAAGATGCTTTCTTCTCTAAGAATATATATATATCTAATGATTATTATAAAGATCGTTATTCGCTTGAAGAAAGGAATAATAAAACAGCTGGTTGGCAAGAAAACAGAAACAAAGATAATGAGAAAGACTATCATTTTTGGTTTACTTGTTACTATATGAAAGATGGAACATTGATTATTCATGTTGAAAGATCTGATAAAGACGTTACCACACATAAATGGGCATATTTTGATAAGGGATATGAACTTGGCGATTATAGTTTTTATGTTTCAGGAAATTGTCTAGAACATTATGCTTATATTCTTGTTTATAAAGATGATAACCTATATGAGTTTGATTATGCTTACAATAACGGAATAGTTGATGATGATGTTGTCAAATCAGCTTATAAGTATTATATTGATAGTAAATTTATTAAGTTTGATCCCTATTATAATCCTTATAAAAAGACTACAAAACAAAAAACAACAAAAGAATAAAGATAAAAGGACATTCAAGTGTCCTTTTTTCATTTATGAAAGCGTATTAAAATACTTTACTTAGTAAAGTTTATTTAGTATACTACTTAGGGTGGTGATTAAATGAAAGATAAAAATGAGGTAAAAGAATTCTTAGATTTGGTTAGGCAAGCTAATCATAGAGTTAATCTGCCTGGATCTGTGGAAATATTTTTACTTTTAGAAATCAAATGCCATAAAAACATAACGGCGAGTGAAATCGCAAATAAATATCATGTGACTATTCCTGCAGTTATGCATAAATTAGATAGTTTAATTAACGATGAATATCTAATTAAAATAGTAGATGAAAAAGATAAAAGAAAAAAATATTTCACTTTAACACCAAAAGCAATTATGCTTTTAGAAGATAATAAAAAGATTATAGATGATAAAATAAATCATTTATTTGATTATTTAGGATCTGATAAAGATGAATTAATTAGAATATTAAACAGGATTGTGGAAATGGAGGATGAAAAAGATGTTTAAGTTTTTAAAATATTTAAAACCTTATTGTTTTTTTGTATTATTAACTTTAATATTCGTTGTAATAGAAGCACAGTTTGAACTTAAACTACCTGAATATATCAGCCAAGTAATGTATTCAGTAATGGGTTATACTGAAGATGCTCAAGGAAAAGAAGTAATGGAATTAAAATTACTAATTCCAATAATGATTTTAATATCACTAGCAGCATGTGCTAGTGCCGTATTATCAGCCTTCTTCAGTGCTAAAGCAGGTGCTGGAATGGCAAGAGATATGCGAAAGAAAGTTTTTGCTAAGGTACAAGACTTCTCAATGGAAGAAATTGAAATGTTTTCTACAGGAAGCTTAATCACAAGAAGTACTAATGATATTAACCAGGTACAAATGACTGTAATAATGGCTCTTAAATTCTTAATAAAATGTCCAGCAATGGCCATTACTGCGATTATTAAGGTTGTTAGAATTAGCCCTACAATTAGTGGTGTAATTGGTTTAGGTGTCTTAGTATTAATTGGAACTATCATAATTATATTTGCGATAGTTATCCCAAGATTTGCGGTATTACAGAAATGCACAGATAACTTCAATAAGATGGGTAGAGAAGAATTAACTGGTATTAGAGTAATTAGAGCATATAATGCTGAAGATTATGAAAAAGAAAAATATGAAGTAGTCAATGATAAAAACTATAACAATATGAAAGCTATTGACTACACTATGGGTTTAGTCAATCCTTTACTTACTATTTTAATGAATGGTTTAATTGTTGTTATTATGTTAGTTGCCGCAGCTCTAATTAAAGATATGAAATTTACTGATGCGGCTAAATTATCTGAGTTCTTTGGTTATACAATGCATATAGTTATGTCCTTTATGTTCTTAACTGTCGTATTTATTTTAATACCTAGAGGTGCTGTAAGTGCTAGACGTATTAATGAAGTACTTGATACTGAAACTAAGATTAAGGATAAAGATGAAACAATTAATCCTGATAGAATTGGTACTATTGAATTTAATGATGTTAGTTTTAAATATCCTGATGGAAGTGATTATGTTTTAAATAATATTAGTTTTAAAGCTAATAAGGGTGAAACAGTAGCGTTCATTGGTTCAACAGGTAGTGGTAAATCAACAGTAGTTAATTTAATACCTAGATTCTATGATGTAAGTAGTGGTTCAGTTTTAGTTGATGGAGTTGATGTAAAAGACTTTAGTCAACATGAATTAAGAGATAGAATAGGATTTATTCCACAAAAGGGTGTTTTATTTAGTGGAACTATTAAAGATAACATCGATTTTGCGGGTAAAAATGTTAGTGATGATATAATTAAAAAGAGTGCAGAAATAGCACAAGCAAGCGAATTTATAGAAACAAAAGATGAAAAATATGATTATAGAATAAGTCAAGGTGGACAAAATGTCAGTGGTGGTCAAAAGCAAAGATTAGCTATTGCTAGAGCACTTGCCAAAGAATCAGAAATATATATCTTTGATGATACATTTAGTGCCCTAGATTTTAAGACAGATAAGAAGCTTAGAAAAGCGTTAAAGAAAGAAATGAAGGATGCAACATGTTTAATTGTTGCTCAAAGAATAGGAACAATAATGGATGCAGATAAAATAATTGTTCTAGATGAAGGCAAGATTGTTGGTATGGGTAAACATAAAGAATTATTAAAGAGTTGTGATGTTTATAAGGAAATAGCCTTATCACAATTAAGCGAGGAGGAGATCAACAATGCCGCCTAGAATGGGTAATGGTGAAAGACCTAAAAACAATAAAAATGCCTTCAAGAACTTAGGTCATGTTTTAAAACCATTTAAAGCTTATTTTATTCTTGCTATTATCTGTATAATTATTTCTGTCTTAACTGCTATAATAGCTCCAAGATTAACTAGTGAATTAACTAGTGGAGTTATTAGTAATGGTGCGCAATTTATTGCTCAAAAGAATGCTGGCTTAGATGTCGCATTCAATGAAATGTTAGAATTTAAAATACTTAACTTTACTATTAATGTAAAAATATTCACATTAGGTATATCTATATTAATTATCTATTTTGTTGGTTTAGTATTTGGATATTTCGCTGAAATATTCTTTGTAGTTAAAATAACTGATAGAATGGGTAGAGACATAAGAAGTGATATCAATAATAAGCTTCATAGATTACCTCTAAGCTATTTTGATAGTAACCCTTATGGAGATACATTAAGTAGAATCACAAATGATGTAGATACCTTATGTCAAGCGTTCCAACAATCAGGAACAACTCTAATTACAAGTATATTCCAAATTATAGGCTTACCTATCATAATGTTTATTGTTGATTGGCGTTTAACATTAGTATGCTTTATTTCTATTCCATTAAGTATGATTATTCTAGTATTAATCATGAAATTTAGTAGAAAATACTTTATGGGTCAACAAATTAAGCTTGGTGTTGTTAATGGATACATTGAAGAAATGTATGCTGGTCAAACAGTTGTTAAAGCATTTAATGCTGAAGATAAAACAAAAGCTAAGTTTAACGAATTAAATGAAGCACTATATAAGGATAACTGGAAAGCACAATTTTTGAGTGGTGTAATGATGCCTTTAATGGTTTTTGTTGCTAATATAGTTTATGCATTAGTATTATTTATTGGTGGAACAATTGCTAAAGGACTACCTGCAGCTGAAGCTACAGCTTATCTAGCTATCATTATTACCTTTGTTATTTATTCAAGAATGTTCAATAACCAATTCTCAAGAATCGGTCAAGTATCAGGTCAATTATTAATGGCTAGTGCTGCCGCAGAAAGAATCTTCGAATTATTAGATGAAGAAGAAATGGAAGATGAATCTAATAAGACTAAGACATTAGATAATATCAAAGGTGATATCAAGTTTGAACATGTTACATTTGGATATAATCCTGATAAAGTAATTATTGATGACTTCAATGCTGATATTAAGGCTGGAAGTAAAATAGCTATCGTTGGTCCTACAGGTGCTGGTAAAACAACTCTTGTTAACCTACTTATGAGATTCTATGAAATCAATAGTGGTAAGATTTCTATCGATGGAATTGATATAAAATCAGTAAAAAGAGAAGAAATACATAAGGTATTTTCAATGGTACTACAAGAAACATGGTTATTTGAAGGAACTGTAAGAGATAACTTATGCTTTGGGCGTGATGATGTAGTAAGTGATGAAGAGTTAATCGAAAAAGCTACTGAAGCACATATCTATCATTATATTTCAACTATGAATAAAGGCTTTGATACTGTACTTGATGAATCAACTACTATATCACAAGGTCAAAAGCAATTATTTACTATATGTAGAGCCATGATTGAAAACTCACCTATGATTATTCTAGATGAAGCTACATCAAATATTGATACTCGTACAGAAATATTAATTCAAAAGGCTATGGATAAGCTTACAAAAGGAAGAACAAGCTTTGTTATAGCTCATAGATTACAAACTATTAAAGATGCTGATTTAATTTTAGTAATGAATAATGGTAACATTGTTGAACAAGGTCGCCATGAAGAATTACTAGAAAAGAAAGGCTTCTATGCAGATTTGTATTATTCACAATTTGAAGATTAATAAAAAAAGATTCGGTTTATTCCGAATCTTTTTCTGTTTTTTGATATCCTTTTCTCTTTAAATAACCTAATCTTGAAATTAATAATATAATAATTTCTCCAGGTATACCAAGACAATATATTAACCAAATATTATATTGCATAAACTGTAGGGAAAGGGATGTGAGCATTGACCACATCAATACTGATAAAATAATATATCTATATTTTCTTTTACCCCATATACAATTAAATATTAATAATAAAGTTGAGCATAAAGGAATCATCCA
>JAILIR010000171.1 GCA_024695185.1 bacterium
CCTTAAGATCTTCTTTTGATGGGACATATACATTTAAATCCTTTTTTAGATTACCAAAATTCCATTTACCACTCTTACAATATTGAACTAAGATATAGTGTCCATATTTATCAGTTTCTTTATAATTATAATGCATCATAAATTTATCTGTGATAGTCTCATTAGGAATTTCTTCTATTAATATTTCATCACTATCATGGGTATAAAAATTAACACTACCATCCCTCCAGTTAATACTAATAGAATCTAAATAACCATTACTTTCATATTTAGATGAAGCTTTATATTGACTAGAAAATTCATAACGAGTAGAGAATCCTTGTGTCATTGTATCTAAAATACCACATGAAGGGAAGAATAATAAGAACCCTGCAATACCACCAATTATAAGTAAGAAGATAAGAAAACCAGCTAGTTTTTGTTTCTTACTTTTTTTCTTTTTTTCTCGTTTTACTTCTCTTTTAACGATTTTTTTCTCTTCTTTTGCCATAAAATCACTACTTTCATAATAATTATACTACATGAAGTAGTAAAAGGGAAATAATGAAAAATTATTAAATATTTTACACTTTTCCTATTGACAAAGTAGGAATTAAGATATACAATAAAGGTGTAATCCTAGAAAAGCACTAGGAAATGTATGAAAAGAGGCGATTGTTATGAGTAGCGACTGTTGTTGCGACATGCACATGTATAAAACAATAAATAAGGAAAAGGAAAAGGAAAACAAAAAATAAAAATCAAATTTAGTAAATATTAGGAGGAAATTAAAATGAGTAGAAATTATAAATTTGAAACATTACAATTACATGTAGGACAAGAAAAACCAGATTCAGCTACTGGAGCAAGAGCTGTACCAATTTATTTAACATCTTCATATGTTTTCAATAATTCAAAACATGCAGAAGATAGATTCGGACTAAGAGATGCCGGAAATATTTATGGAAGACTTACAAACCCAACTCAAGATATATTTGAACAAAGAGTTGCAGCGCTTGAAGGAGGCGTTGGAGCATTAGCTACAGCAAGTGGAGCAAGTGCTATATATTATGCAATTATTGCCTTAGCAAAGGCAGGAGATAATGTTGTATCAGCAAGCAATATTTATGGTGGTACATACAATTTATTTGAACACACATTAAAAGATTTTAATATATCTACTACTTTTGTAGATCCATCAGATGTAGAAAACTTTAGAAAAGCAATTAAAGATAATACAAAATTAATTTTCATTGAAACATTAGGTAACCCTAATAGCGACGTAATTGATATTGAAGCAATTGCAAAGGTTGCGCATGAGGCAAAAATCCCTCTAGTAGTGGATAATACATTTGCTTCCCCTTATCTAGTTAGACCAATTGAATATGGTGCTGATATCGTAGTACACTCAGCAACTAAGTTCATTATCGGTCATGGAACAGGACTTGGTGGCGTTATTGTTGATAGTGGTAAATTTGACTTTGAAGCAAGTGGCAAATTCCCTCACTTAGTAGATCCAAACCCAAGCTATCATGGTATTTCATTTACTAAGGCAGTAGGTAGTTTAGCTTATATCATCTATATAAGAGCAATACTTCTTCGTGATACAGGTGCTGCTATTTCACCAGTTAATGCCTTTATTGCATTACAAGGATTAGAAACTCTATCACTTAGAGTTGAGCGTCATACTTCAAATGCATTAAAGGTAGTTGAATACTTAAGCAAAAATAAACATGTTAAGAAAGTTAACCATCCAGCAGTTTCAAAGGATGCTAAACAAAAAGAATTATATAAGAAATATTATCCAAATGGTGGAGGAACAATCTTTACATTTGAAATTGATGGTTCTGAAGAAAAAACTAAAGAATTTATTGATAACCTAGAATTATTTAGTTTATTAGCAAATGTTGCTGATGTTAAGTCATTAGTAATTCACCCAGCTTCTACTACTCACTCACAATTAACTGATGAAGAGTTAGCAAGCGTAGGTATTTATAGAAATACAGTTAGAGTATCAATTGGTACTGAACATATTGATGATATCATTGAAGATTTA
>JAILIR010000189.1 GCA_024695185.1 bacterium
CCTGATCTATGAGATATAATTGCTGTATAACCTGCTCGTTTAGCCATTTCTACAGCATCAAATGTTTCAGTAATTGTACCAATTTGATTAACCTTAATTAGTATTGAATTAGCTAGTCCATTTTCAATTCCATACTTTAACTTTTTAGTATTAGTAACGAATAGGTCATCACCTACAAGTTGAATCTTATTACCTAGCTTTTTAGTTAATAACTTCCAACCTTCAAAATCATTTTCATCTAGTCCATCTTCAATGGAAATGATAGGATATTTCTTAATTAAATCTTCATAATATTTAATCATTTCTTCACTAGTTAGACTCTTCTTTTCACACTTTAAGTCATATTTCTTAGTTTCAGCATTATAGAATTCGCTACTAGCAACATCTAGTGCTAATACAAAATCTACTCCTAAAACATAACCAGCTTTTTCAATAGCTTCACTAATTAAAGCAAGTGCTTCTTTATTACTCTTTAAGATAGGTGCAAATCCACCTTCATCACCTACTGTAGTAGTTAAATTCTTTTCTTTAAGAATTGATTTTAATGTATGGAATACTTCAGTTGAAGCACATAGTGCATCACTGAATTTTTTAAATCCAACAGGACAAATCATATATTCTTGGAAATCTGTAGAGAAGTTTGCATGAGCTCCACCATTTAAAATATTCATTAATGGAGTTGGTAAAGTCTTACCATTTACTCCACCAATATATTGATAAAGTGGTAGATCTGAGTATTCAGCAGCAGCCTTTAATACAGCAAGGGAAACACCAAGAATAGCATTAGCGCCTAAATTAGATTTATTAGGTGTTCCATCTAATTTAATCATTTCATTATCAATTAATGCTTGGCATCTACAATCATAACCAATAATCTTTGGAGCAATTATTTCATTAACATTAGAAACGGCTTTTTTAACACCTTTTCCCATATAACGCTTTTCACCATCTCTAAGCTCAATGGCTTCATACATACCTGTTGAAGCACCTGATGGTACGATTGCTCTTGTTTTAATTCCACACTCTAAATATACTTCTACTTCAACTGTAGGGTTACCTCTAGAATCTAGTACTTCTCTAGCATAAATATCTGTAATATTAGGCATACTATTTCTCCTTTACTAAACATTTGCCAGTCATATCTTTAGGTTGTGGTATTTCTAAGTAATGTAATAATGTAGGAGCAACATCTGATAAGATACCATTTTCAACAGTTACATTCTTATCAGTAACGATAACTGGTACTGGGTTAGTTGTATGAGCTGTGAATGGTTTACCTTCTTCATCTAACATCTTATCAGCATTACCATGATCAGCGATGATTACACATACACCACCCTTATTCATAACAGCATTTACTACTTGTCCAACGCAATCATCAACAGCTTCTACTGCCTTAATAGCTGCAGGAATAACACCAGTGTGTCCAACCATATCGCAGTTAGCAAAGTTAAGTACAATTGCATCTGGTGTATCATTTTCAATTTCATTTAATACTTTTTCAGTAACTTCGTAAGCACTCATTTCAGGTTTTAAATCATATGTAGCAACTTTTGGTGAGTTAACTAATACTCTCTTTGAACCTTCAATTTGTTTATCCACTCCTCCATCAAAGAAGAAAGTAACGTGTGCATATTTTTCTGTTTCAGCAATTCTAAGTTGTTTCTTACCATTTGCAGCTAAGATATCACCATATGTATTATCTAAATTTTGTAATCCAAATGCTATTTCGCCTTTAACACTTTCAGCATATAGCATCATTGATACAAAGAAGATATTCTTTGGAGCATTAGTTGTATCTAGTGGTGTAGTTCCATCTTTTACAAGTGGAGTTCCAACCTTGATAGCTTCTGGATTAGAGAATGCTGTAGCAATTTGAATAGCTCTATCAGGACGGAAGTTTGCGAATATGATTGCATCATTATCAGTAATCATACCTTTTTCATTTGTGATATATGGAATAACGAATTCATCAGTTACTCCATTTTCATATGACTTTTCTAGTCCTTCAATAACTCCATACTTTTCTGCCTTACCAATAGTCATAGCATCAAAAGCAAGTTGAGTTCTATTCCAGTTCTTATCTCTATCCATTGAATAATATCTACCACTTACAGTTGCGATATTTCCATGAGCCATAATGCTTTCTAAGTATTCTTTAGCACTTTTTGGTGGTACATCTCTACCATCTAGGAAGCAATGTACATAGCATTCTACATTATGCTTTTTAGCAAGTTCGATTAAAGCAATCATATGGTTAGTGTGTGAGTGTACACCACCAATTGATGTTAATCCAAAAATGTGTAATTTAGAATTATGTTTCTTAACATAAGCAATTGCATCTAAGAATGCTTTATTTTCATAAAATGATCCATCTTTTATAGATTTATTAATTCTAGTTAAAGATTGATACACGATTCTTCCAGCACCGATATTTAAGTGACCAACTTCAGAGTTACCCATTTGTCCATCAGGTAATCCTACATCTTCACCACTTGCCCCTAATATTGCATTAGGATATTCCTTAAACATTTTATCTAAGTTTGGTTTCTTTGCTTGGCTTATGGCATTTCCTTTTCCAGCAGGAGCTAGGCCATATCCATCCATAATAATTAAAGTAACAGGTTTTTTCATGTCTTCTTGCCGCGGTTGACCCTGATAAGCCTGTAGTCCGCAAGGTCGACCCACGCCGATTCGCTCGTGTTCCTGAACTCGATCCATCCCGACTCGAATCCGTTCGGATCAAGATCGTCATCCGCCGCCTTCGGCATCACTTCGCTGATGCGCAGCGCCGATGAGTCGGACATCACATAGGAAACCGTGTAAACCCCTTCCGTCTCGGTCGCGGCGAGATTGACGCCCGGCACGGAGCCCGCCTCTTCAAGCGAGACGAGAAGCGTCAGCGTTCCGCCGTTGCCTGCCGCCTCCACGGCATCCGCAAGCGAGTAGTAAGTAGTCCCGTCCACAGTCGCAACTGCGAAG
>JAILIR010000159.1 GCA_024695185.1 bacterium
AGACGTTATTGGTATGAAGTTCGGTTCATTATTTGATGCAACTCAAACAATGGTATCTAAGATTGACAACAACTACTATCAAGTACAAGTTGTTTCTTGGTATGACAACGAAAACTCATACACTAGCCAAATGGTTAGAACTATTAAATACTTCGCTGAAATTAAGTAATCCAACTTAAAACAATATTTAAAAGGCTCTAGTTTATACTAGAGCTTTTTTTTGCTATAATATATTTGGTGATTAATATGTGGAGCGAATTCTTTAATGAAATTAAACAAACTGAATATTATAATAATTTAAAACACTTTATTAATAATGAATATAATAATAAAGTATGCTATCCTCCATATAATGACATGTTTAAGGCAT
Organism: bacterium; assembly: GCA_024695185.1. Classification (GTDB taxonomy): domain Bacteria; phylum Bacillota_I; class Bacilli_A; order Acholeplasmatales; family JAEDCM01; genus RGIG10196. The sequence continues at coordinate 371 of JAILIR010000159.1, forward strand.
ACCACTTAACAGAATACGAAAATGTTAAATGTGTTATTATAGGCCAAGATCCATACCATACAAAAGGTTATGCGAATGGACTAGCTTTTAGTGTGCCTAATGATGTTAAAATATCGCCATCTTTAGCCAATATCTTTAAAGAACTAGAAAGTGATTTAGGCATTAAAAGAACTAATACAGATTTATCTGATTGGGCAAAACAAGGAGTATTTTTACTTAACGCAGGCTTATCTGTAGTAGAAGGTAATCCATCTAGTCATATAAAATACTGGGAAGAGTTTACTAATAAAACAATAGAATATTTAGAGAAAAATAATAATGTAATAGTATATATTTTATGGGGTAATTATGCTAGAAGTAAGAAGAGTTTAATTACTAATAAAAACCATTATGTAATTGAATCAGCACACCCATCACCACTAGGAGCTTTTAAAGGTTTTTTTGGATCTAAACCATTTTCAAAAGTAAATAAAATATTAAAAGAAAATAATATTGAAGAAATTAAATGGTAATACTTGATTATTATAAAAAAAGATATATAATAATATTGTTGTTTAACAGAGTAGTTAAAGGGCGTTAAGTGTCATACCACGGGATGTTGGGTATGGACGAACACAATTGTGGCGGTCCTTTAGCGCGTCCGCTGTATTTTTATAGTGGACCTCTAGTTTAGAAAGGGGTCTTTTTTAATGGCAAAAATTTTGAAAAAAGGTTGGTTTGTAATAGTAGTAATATTTATTACTTTTACTCTTCTTGGCTTTTTTATTCCATGGACTTTTTGCAAAGGAAATGGAAAAATTATTAAGTTTAAGTATACAACTAAGCTTGATGTAGATGTTTATGATTATACAAGAGAAGAAAACATCAATAAAGTTAAAAGTCTAACAACAAGCATGTATACAGGTGGTAGCTTAACTACTTATCAATATGTAAATATTAAAAAGATTGAGGCAGTAGAAAAAGATGGTTATTACCAAATAACAGTAAATAAAGATGCATTTAGTGATTCTAATATTAAAAATGCTGAAACAACTGCTAAAGGCTTTATGAGACACTTAACTTTAGTAGTCGCCGAAAAATATGTTGATTTAGCTGATTATCCTGATTATCAAATTGAAAAGAAGGATAAGGATGGTAATGTTGTAACTGATGATGAAGGAAATCCAATCATGTTAAACATAAAAGGTATATCTAATATATTTGATGTTGAATTTTATGAAAAGAATTCACTAGATAAAAGTGGTAATTTATTAATATCAGAAACAAAATATAAGAGAAATGATATGATTATTCTAGGCTTATGCATAGGCGCAGGAGTAGGTATTATTTTAGGGTTTACTTTAACGCTTTTACTAGGTAAAAAGTTTAGTGATAAGCTAGAAAGAGAAGAAGAAATATTTGATAACGAAACAGTATTTAAAACACCATTCCATAAAAAATATTGGCTTCTATCTGCCAAAGAATTAAAGAGTGTTAAGAAAATGGTGATAATGGCTTTATTACTAGGTTTAACACTAATATCAAAACTAATTGTTCTACCTAGCGGATTTGGAGCATTAGGCTTTAGATTTGGGCTTATTTTCTTAAGCGTTGCAGCCATGATAGGTGGGCCTGTTCCTGCTTTGATTATAGGTGCTCTATCTGATATTTTAGGATTCTTCTTATTTGAATCTGGTAGTGGAGCATTTAATCCAATATTCACAGCTAGTGCTATGTTATCATGCTTTATTTATGGATTATGTTTCTATAGAACAAACATAAGCTTTACTAAAGCATTAATTGCTAGAATATTTGTTAATTTTATATGCAATTTCTTAATTGAAGGATTTGGCCAAATCATCGTTTATGATTATAAATTCTCATGGCTATATTTAACAAGCTTACCTAAACAAGTAGCTTATTTAATACCACAAAGTATCATCATATTTGTTGTGTTAATAGTAGTTGCGCCTATAGCAGCAGATACAAACTTTATTGACGAAAAGATAAAAAAAGGAATATCTTTATTTTAATAAAATAAAAACAGTTTACTTTTTGTTGACACTCTGCCTACACTATGATAAAATGTTAATAGAAATGGGTTATGGGGTGATATATATATGATAGTAGATTGGATATTAAAGAGAAAATATGTTTTTTTCGTATTTCCTCTTTTTATTTTTGCATTGATTTTTGCTTTTTCATCAAAAGTTGATGCTACACCAGGAGATTATTATGCCACTGTGGGATATAATAATACATACACTTTAGTAACAACTTCTAGTGCTAGTACTTTAAATAATATAAATTATTGTTTAGGAATTAATGGTCAAAAGTGTGCGTTAGATAGTAACGCTCCTTTAATTAAAAGGGAATATGGCAATTATTATAGCAGTACTCCAATCGCGAGCCAGAGATTTTATTTTGAGTACATGAATGTCAACACATTACAGGGAGCCAGGATGTATAGGATTAAGTCTCCTATGGATATGGCTGGTTGCTTAACCATTAATGGAAATATAGAAACAAACGCTACTATAACTTATAGTAAAGTGAGTAGTTCAATTGAATCCTACCAAAGATGGCTTTTAAGAAAATGTGTTAATGGTAAATATCAAATTGTTCCAGAAAGGAATACTGATTTAGCAATTTGTTATGGTGAAACAAATGTTTACCTTGCAAAAGCGACTAGTTCATTTACATATTTTGAATTAAAAAGTGTAACAAGTGGTACTTACGAGGTTAAAACTAACATACAAAAGTGTACTACAGCATATAATTACAATACATCAAATATTGTAGAACGTTTTTTGGATCCATTAACTGACGGAACAGGAAGAATCTCGAGTATGTTTACAATGGGTATAGATGCTGATAATTATAATACTTATAATGGTGTTAAAGCATATACTTTGAATCCTACCAAAACTACTACATTTAAGATTCATTTAAATAGAACATTTGGTAATTCTTCATATTCGTCGGATGGCGATATATTATATGGTACAACTCCTAAAGACTCTAATACTAAATACACTTGGAAATTAAACGATGATAAAACAAACTACTTTTGTGGTTCTTTGTATAGTCATTCATATTATGTAGGTAAAGGAATGTTTTTAATTGAATTATCAAGTGACAATAAAACTTATAACGTTTATGAGACAAATGCATATCCATCATTTGATCATGAAGATACATTTTCTCTTAATAAAGACATAATATCAAATGGAACATATGTTAGAATTGCTTATGTTTTCCAGGTGATAAATACTAAAACTAATGAAACTATGAATATACGCGAAACAAGTGAACCTTTCTACTTAGTATATGATGGATTTGGAAATGATGATTTAGGTGTAGTCAAAATCAATTATAGTAATCCAAATATAGCCACTGAATTCTCTGATGGCGCAGAAATGGAAATAGTAAAAATAGCTAGCACTTTAAAAAATGGGGCTATTGTTGCAGGTGGCTTTTCTATACAAGAAGTAATTAATGGCTATACTATAAAAGTTTATTTGAATGGTAATAGTGTTGCATATTCAGAGAACAAAAAATATGCCGCAGTAGGCAAATATGAGATAACTGTTACTTCAAAGCTTGGAAATAGTAAAAATATAACAATTTATAATATATCTTCTTCAACAGATGCAACAACTGTTAAAAAATCATTAAAAGAATTGTATTTTGTTGACTATTTTAAAGATATATATGAGATAGATAATAGTTTCATTAAGGGAAACAGGATTCTTAGTGGAAGTAGTGATTATTTAGAAAAAGAAAATATAAAACTACCTTATTCATGGGTTAATGTTCCTTTATTTACAGTTGGATGTAGTTATAGAATTGCTTCAACAACAAATCTTCCACCATTAACTGGAACAATTACAAGAATTAATAATAGTGATACAGAAACAATAAATATTACAACTAGTGCAGATTTAACTAGCGGAAGATTAAATAAAAGCGGTTATTACACAGCGTCACTAAGTACAACAAACGATACTGGCTATATTGTTAATTTCAGTTTTGCATGGATGGTAGTAGATGAAGAACCAGGACCTGTTATTAATGAATTGTTGATTAAAACAAAATCTCAAGAAATATATGATTTAAAGCCGGTTTATTATGCTGTTAATGTGGAATGTGGCAGTTATAAATATGAAGAAAACGGCGAAGAAGTAGAAAAAAAAGGTGTGTTAACTTATGCCTTTTCAACATATGAAAAAGCATTGGATTTTGCTTTAAAAAATGAAAAAAAATATGTTGTCAAGACTGATGAAGGATATGTTTATTCACATTGTAATTATGCATGGGCTATAGATGAGTATGATTTGTTTGGCTTGATGTATGATAATGCGAAAAATAATGTATTTAAGAGCTTTTTCTCAAAAGAAAACAAGATTATTACTAATAGGATTAGTATAAGCGACTCAAACAATAAAGAAGACGCTTATCAGATTTCATTTAACAATGATAATAATTGTATGATAGTTACAAATTCGATAGAGGAAAGAGAAGCATTAACAGAAAGACAACCATTTATCAATAATTACCAATTTATAAATGTTGATATAGATAGCAGTAGAGTTAAAATTGTCAATGAAGAAACTAATGAGGAATATGAAATAGAATTTGGCGTTGAAGTATATAAACAATTAGAAAACAAAAATGCTCCTACTGGAAAGTATAAAGTTGTTGAGTACAACTGTCATAATATCAAAAATGAATATTATGTATATTATATTTCAGAGCAATTTGATTCATCTATTGTTGTTAATGCAAAGAAGAATAATGAAAGTATTACTATAGATAGCAATGATAATAATACAAGTATTTCTTCGAATTCATTTACAATTAGTGATGTTAAATGTGAGTATGATGATCATTGCTTAATTTATATTAGGCATAACAATGAGTATGAAGTGTATGATTCTTATGAATTTGATGTTTTAACAATTTCTGAAAAAGGCTCATACGAAATTAAATTTATTGATAGATTAGGCAGATGTATCCTAATTAATCTATCAATTGAATAGAGGAGGCAATATGAAAAAAATAGTAAAACCTCTTATAATAATATTTGCGATTCTAGTGGTTATTGTTCCAATAGCAGTGCTAGTTGCCACAAAACCATTTAAAAGCGGAAAAGATAATAAAACAACAACATCAAACAAAGCTACTACTTTATCAAACACTATTCCTGAGCCAATTGAATTGCCAGGTGGTGTTAGTACTGATATTGCAGCTAAAGTTTATGCATCTGTAGCAGTTGAATTAATGAGTAGCGGTTATGATGTATTCAATGCAGTAAAAATAACTAGTGAAGGGTCTGAATATGGTCTAGGATATACTGATTATAATACTAGTTATACATCTGATGAATATAGTAAAACATTTTTATCTAGCGGTTTTATAAGCTTTGCGAATGAAAAAAATGTTGTTAAGAATAATGACTTGACTTTTATTAATGAAATCGATGAATTTGGCAATGAAATATATGATGAGAATTATAGTTTTGTTTATTCGTTCAATGAAGGCAATATAAAAAAAGGGCATTTCATTTACAATCAAAAGTATATAAAGTACGAAGTTATTGATGGATTGTTAAAAATAGATGAATTAGAATGCAAAAAAGAAAACTATGATCTAAGTATAGGTAGTATTTATAATTATGATTTGTCTGATTTTGAGTTTATTCCATATGATGAAATTGATTCATCGCCTGATGAAGCTATTCCATTAATTAAGCATTTAGATGGAGAAAAAATAAAAGAAGAATTAGAAAATATAATCATAGAGCAAAATGAAAATGGCTATAAAGTGGAAGGAATATATATATCTTATATTTCTAATGAAGTTTTGGAAGCCTATAATAAGAAATATACTCAAATTGATTCATTAAATGGTTATAGTTTTGAAACTTTAAACCAAATTGAATATGATAACGAAACACAGTATTTATGTTTTGGAAGTGATGGAGATATCTATGTTAGAGATTTGCCACCTATTCCTGTCACTGAGACTAAAAAAGGACTATGGGATTATGTTGTCGATGGCCTAGTATTAGTTGGTGCTGGAGCTGTGGCTGTTGTTGGTATTGTGGCCTCTCCATATACTGGTGGTGCTAGTTTAATGTTAACAGGCGCTGCAATTGGTGCGGGAGTTCAATATTTCAGCGAAACAATCATAGAAGGAAAGAAATTTAATGAAGTTAACTGGACAAAGGTAGCAATAATGAGTGTTAGTGGTGCTATTGGTGCAGCTGTTCCATGTGCAGGAGTTGCAGGTTATTTTGCAGCTGGTGTTATTGGTGGACTTACAAGCGGTATTATGACAGCAATAGATGGTGGTAGTAGCGAAGAAATCTTATTATCAAGCGTAAAAGGTGCAACTATTTCAGTATTGACACATGGTTTATTTGCTTCATGCTTCGTTGAAGGGACTCAAGTATTAACAAATAAAGGTCTTATTAATATAGAAAACATAAAAAAAGGAATGCTGGTTCTATCATTTAATGAATTATTAGGTATCACAGAATATAAAGAAGTGTTAGAAGTTTATGAGAATAGTGGTAGCTATTTCACTGATGTAACATTAGACAATGGCGAGATAATAACTTCTACATATACACATCCATATTATGTTTCTGAATTAGGCCAATATGTTAAGGCTGGATATTTGGAACAAGGTATGAAATTACTTGACAAAGAAGGAAAACAGATTAGAATTGCTTCAGTTAGTAATTACTATAAAAATGATGTAGTCTTTAACATGAATGTTAGGGATAATCATAATTATTATGTTGGAAACACAAGTGTGCTTGTACATAATGACTGTGCTACATTATCTAATCAAATAAGTATAGATAGTGAAGCAGTTAAAGGCATGGCAAAAACATTTGGTAAAGCTTTAATAAGTAAACCAGCAATTGCTACATATACAGGTATAATTGCTGGAGGATATGTTATTACCAATTCACAGCGTGATAACAATGTAAATGCAGTTAAAACTACTAGCTCAAAAACAGAAGAAGCCATAACTATTTCGATAAACAATGTTGATAATAATGTAAGTGATCCGCATTTAAAGGGAATTATAGCCAAAGCAGAATCGCTCTTAAATGATTCAAAAAATAAGGATAATGAAGACTATGGATGGACTAAAGAAGATTTAGATAAAGCATTATCAGACTCATTCAATGTTGTAAGAAATGGTGAATTGGTAAAGACAAGTGAAATTGATGAAACAAATACTGAAGGAAGAAAAAAACCAAGAGTGTATTTAGGGAAAAATGCAGATAAAAATGCTGAAGGTAATAATTATAAAGAACAGGCTATATATGATTCTAAGGAAAAAGGTATAGTTTCGCACTTCTTTTCTATTGGCGATGATTTATGGAAAGAATTAGAGGGGAAACATACAAAGGATGGCATGTGGTTATTAAATAAGGCATATTTGGATTATTATATGTCATTAGATTGTATTTTTGTCTTAGTAACACCGCCAAGAAAATACTGCACAATGGGTGGAAAGCGTTTAGATGATTCCTATTATGCCGAGGAGTTAGAGTACATACATTTTTGGCTTTATCATTGGAAGAGTAATGATGCATCAAACCAAGAGGTAGAAAGAGGAAAATAATATGAGTGAAAAAGGTATAAAAGAAGTTTTAGATTTGTATTTTAAAAAAGATCTTTCGGTAGAAAAATGTGTTGAGTTGCTTTACCATCATAAAATTGAAAATGCGGAGAGTTTCATTAATTTTGAAAATGAACGTATATCGCTTTTTAAAAA
>JAILIR010000244.1 GCA_024695185.1 bacterium
TTATGAACGTATTAACAGATGTAACAACAAATTTACCTACAAGAATATTTGATATTTTAAGTACTACTGTATCAAAACTTGGTATATGGTTATTAAGCTTAATTATTAGTTTCTATTTATTAATAGACTTTAATAGAGCAACAGAAAATATTTATATCTTTATACCAAAGAGATATAGAAATAGTATTCATGGATTATTAAGTAATATAAGTGAACAAGTATTCTCTTTTGTTAAAGGAACAGGTTTAATTGCTATATTAGTATTTGTAGTATCAACTATATGCTTTGGCGCAGCAGGACTTAAAGCAGCAGTATTCTTTGCTTTATGGAATGCTATTACTAATATTATTCCATACATTGGCCCTTATATCGGAGGTATACCAATAGTTGCAGTAGCATTTGCTACAGATTATAAATTAGGTATTATAGTAACAATCGCAGTATTCGCAATACAATTAATAGAAAGTTATATTTTACATCCAATAGTTATGAGTAAAACAATGAAATTACATCCGGTAACAATTATTATTGGTCTATTAGTATTCGGATATTTCTGGGGTATATTTGGAATGATTATCGCAACACCTGCGACTGCAATTTTAAAAACAATATGGTTATTTATTGATGATAGATATAAAATAACAAAAAGATTAGAAGCTAAAGATCACTTTGATGACGAGTAATTATATAATAATTTATAGAGACTTATTGTTTGGTGAAAAATAAGATTTATTATATGATGAAGGCTATCACCTAATAAGAGTGAAAGGTTATTACCGTTATTTAATTAAGTTAAAGAAAGGATGGTACCGTGCTTATGCACTCCTTATTATAGGAATATCATCCTTTTTATTTGTATAGAAAGGAAGTAAAAAAATGAAAGTAATCGCAATTGATGGACCAAGTGGTTCAGGAAAAGGAACTATAGCTAAAGAAGTAGCTAAAAGATTAAATTATACATATGTTGATACTGGAGCTATGTATAGATGCGTTTCTCTTATGTCTTTAAGAAAAAACTTAGAAGAAAATGAAAAAGAAAAAATAGTAGGTTTATTAGAAAATGCTGACATTAAACTAACTAATGAAGGTAAAGTATATTTAAATGGAGAAGATGTATCTGATTTAATAAGAACTCCAGAAGTAACTCATAGGGTTTCAAAAATTTCTAGTATTATAGAATTAAGAGAAGTTATGAGAAAGAAACAAAGAGAATTAGCAACAAAAGATAATATTGTTATGGAAGGTAGAGATATAACAACTGAAGTATTCCCTGATGCTGATTATAAATTTTATTTAGATGCATCAGTAGAAGAAAGAACAAATAGAAGATATAAACAAAATATTGAGAAAGGTATAGATTGTACTTATGAGTCTATAAAAGCATCAATAGAGGAAAGAGACTATGATGATATGCATAGACCAGTAGGTGCTTTAACAAGAACTAATGAACAAAATTATATTGATTCATCTAATATGTCAATTGAAGAAGTAATTAGTACAATTATGAATATTGTTGGTGAATAAGATGAATTTAAAAGATAAATATATAGAATTTTTTATTAGTAAAGGTCATAAACAAATTCCAAGTGCGCCTGTTGTACCTGAAAATGACCCATCAGTATTATTTAATACAGCTGGAATGCAACCACTTATTCCATATTTAATGGGTGAAAATCATCCATATGGGACTAGATTAGTTGATTATCAAAAATGTATAAGAACAAATGATTTAGATGAAGTAGGAGATAAAACTCACCATACTTTTTTTGAAATGTTAGGTAATTGGTCTTTAGGTGATTATTTTAAAAAAGAAAGTATATCTTGGAGTTATGAGTTTTTAACTGATGTTTTAAAGATAGATTCTAATAGATTAGCTGTTACTGTTTATGCAGGTGATGAAAATGTACCTTATGATAAAGAAGCACATGATTTATGGCTTAATTTAGGTATTAGTGAAGGACATATCGCATCTACTAAAGAAGATAATTTCTGGGCAGCTGGAGATACTGGCCCTTGTGGTACTGATACTGAAATTTTTTACTTTAGAAGTAATGATGAAATACCTACTACTTTTGATCCAGAAGATGATAGATGGGTTGAAATATGGAATAACGTATTTATGGAATTTAATAGAAAAAGTGATGGAACAGTTGAAAGATTACCAAAAAAGAATGTTGATACTGGTATGGGACTAGAAAGAGTAGTTGCGGTACTAGAAGGTAAATTAGATAATTATACTTCTTCAATTTGGATAGATATTATTAAAAAGATAGAGGAAATATCTAATAAGAGTTATTCTGGTAATGAAGAAAGTATGAGAATAATCGCAGATCATATCAGAACTTCTGTATTTATATCAGCAGATGGTGCTGGTATTAAACC
>JAILIR010000247.1 GCA_024695185.1 bacterium
GGTGAAATATATTTACCTTTAGGATTAAAAGATAAACTACATTGTAGTGTGGGGGATTATTATGTTGATGATTTTGGTATTAGTATGGAAATTGATGATGAGGGGAATAAAACATACGAATCAGTAGAATATCAATTTAAAATTAAAGGCTTTGTAGCCAGTCCAATGATGGGTTCATATTCTATTGGATGGAAAGAAGTATTTATTTCTGATGAAGATTTTGCTGAAATTTATGAATTAAGTGTAGCAGGAACAGAAGTAATACAAGCTAATTCATTAAGTACTGATAGTAACTTTAGTTTAGTTAATTATGTATATAAGGTATATTCAGATGGTTCAATGTCTGATAGTGAATTATCAAGAAAAGTTACTATAGAAACTAAGTTAGGTGATTTAGCTGAAGGATTGATTATACAAAGTCAATCAACACATTATACAGGCTTATATATTGCGATTATTGGTGGTATATTAGTAGCCTTTGTTATTATATTAGTTGTTGTTGTTTTAATAGTAATATCTAATAGTGTTAGTGGAGAAATAGAAAGTGATTATAAGAAGTTTGGTATACTTAAAGCACTAGGATTTTCTAACTTTAAAATAGGTTTAACATTAAGCCTACTCTATATAATCGCAGAAGTCATAGGTTTAGTTCTAGGCTTAGTTTTATCAATCTTCTTAAAGATATTACTTGGGAAAATGTTTGTTAGTAATACGGCTGTAGCTCCACATAGCTATATAAGCTTTACTAATTTACTTACTGTAACATTAATTGTCTTAGGATCTTCATTATTCTTTATCTTTATTAAGCTATTAAAGATTAGAAAAATATCGCCTATTAAAGCCATTAACGGAAATAGTAATGATATCTATTTCTCACCTAGAATTAATGCGCCACTTACTAAAAGAGGATTATCGTTTTCAATATCTTTAAAGCAAATATTATTCTCTCCAGTAAGATATTTAGGTATCGCACTTGTTATGGCATTCTTAGCATTTGCGATGCTTACAGGTATGAAGGCTGTTGATTTAACAAAAGCTAAAAGTGTTGCCAAATCATTTGGTGTAGACACATCAAACTTATATATTAGTAGCTTTTCAGAGTGTCCACTAAACGAGGAAATGATTGATGAAATTATTAGTGAAGTATCTACTGTAGCTGAAATAGATTATTATCATGCTAAAACAAATCAATATTTCACTTTTGCTGGTGATCAATTACTTGGTGAATATTCTATGACACCTGATGCTATTTTAAGTGTTTATAAGGGTAGAACACCAAAATATGATAATGAATTTGTCACAACAAAAAATGTTTGTGAAATGTATAATTTAAAAATTGGTGATAAAGTAAGAATTGCATCTAAAACAGGTGAACAAGAATTTATGCTTGTTGGTTTGTATCAAAGCTCAAGAGATACAGGCATGACTTTCTCTATCACATATGATGGAGCAAAGAAAGTTGATGATACAGTTAGAATTCATTATATGACTTTAAATGTTAAGGATGAAAGTAAAGTAGATGATGTAATTAAAAAGCTAGAAGAAATTAATAACAATAGATATAGAATCTATGATACTAGAGAAACAGCTATGGATGATTTAGAGGAATATACAGGTATATCACTAGCCATATGTGCTATTATTCTAGTATTCTCAAGCATATTTGCTTTAGTTACTATTAGATTAATCACTGTTAAATCATTTATGCAAGAGCGTATTGATTTAGGTATTTATAAAGCAAATGGCTTTAATACATTTAAATTAAGAAATACAATGGCTATTCGTTTTATGATTGTAGCCTTCCTAGGCTTAGTAATAGGCTGTATTATGTCTACATTCTTATCAGATATAATGTTAGGATACTTATTAAGCAGCTTAGGCTTAGGTAGAATCGCTAGTCCTAATAGAATTACTAATATGCTTATAGTAATATTAGGTGGAATGCTTATTGTATACTTATCAGCATTTATTGCTAGCCGTAGAATAAAAAGAGTTTCTATTAGAGAATTAGTAGTAGAATAATATTAACCCATCATTTGATGGGTTTTTATTTTCACAAAAAAAATACTATGTTATAATAAATTAGAGGTAGTATTATGAAAAAGAAGTATGTGTATAAAAAAAGGCGTCAACCATTTTTAAACTAATTGGTTTTATATTACGCCTCTTTGTTAAAAAGCCTAAAAAAATAATAAATTATAATGAAACAATAGAGGATAAAGCTATTATTTTATCTTCTCATTGTGGTAAGAATGGACCTTATTGTTTATCACAGTATTTACCTATTAAGCATGCCACTTGGGGTGCTGGAGAAATGATGGGAAAATACAGAGTTAGGCGTAGATATTTACGTGATGTATTGTATCGCCAAAAGCTGAACAAAGGCAAATTCTCATCAAGTGTAAAAGCTACATTTGAAGCCTTTTTAGCCCTTTTATTTATAAAGGAATGTCCGTTATACCTACATATACTGATATTCATTTTATGACTACACTTAAAGCAAGCTTTGAAACCTTAAATAATAATCTACCAATAGTAATTTTTCCTGAAGATTCTACTGATGGATATTTTGAAGTATTAAAGAGTTTATTACCTGGTTTTATCCATTTATCAGAAAGATACTATAAAAGAGATAATATAGACTTACCAATATAACCAATGTATTATCACTACAAAGAAAAAGTCATTATTATTGGTAAGCCACTATATATTAGAAAGCTAAAAGAAGACAATTTAACAAATGAAGAAATTTGTGAATTGTTTAAAGATAAAATCAACAATTTATTCCTAGATTATAAAAAAGCCAACGAAAAAGAGTAGTTGGCTTTTAAAATTAAAACATAAAATTTATTTTTTAATTTTAATATTTTGTATTATAATAATAACTAGGAGTATATGCATATGAGAAAAATTGAACATAGTATAAAATATAACATCTTAAGTTTGTTATTTTTAATTGCATATATTGGATGTATGTTCGTATTAGTTGTTGAATCTCTAACACCAGGTACTAAATCAGCCCAAAAGTCTAATGCTGTTGGTAATGCTGTAGGTGGATTTATTAATGACTTAGGTGGAGATCAAGCTAAAGAGATTGATGCTACTGGTTGTAATATTAATCTTGGAAAAGAACATGTTTTTTCTGTTGGTGAAAATTATAAATTAAACGTTGAAACATATCCACTTGATTCAACTCATAAATCATATGAATACTATTCATCTGATGAAACTATTGCTACGGTTTCTAAAAGTGGTATGGTTACATTTGTTAGTAGTGGTACTGTAACTATTAAGGCTATAAATACAGTTCAAAAAGAAATTTATGATGAAGTAGCTTTAATTGTTAATGATATTATGCCTACTAAATTAACAACAACAATTCTAAATGCTACATACAATGAAGAATTAAATTGTTATGAAGTTGAAAAGAATGTAAGCTATAAAATAGATAATTTAATAGAACAAGATAATGACTCAATTATGATTAAATTATCACATACCTATTTAAGATAGATAATATCATTTTTAATA
>JAILIR010000163.1 GCA_024695185.1 bacterium
ACAGTTTCTAAGTAATGACAATAATAGAATGCATATTCACCAATATATTCTAATAATGAACCTTCAGCAACAGTTATACTTTCTATACCAGTACATTGACAGAATGCATTACTATTAATATATTTTAATGATTTTGGTAAAGCAAGATAATCTAAGTTTATATTACTATAGAATGCAAATTCATCAATTGTTGTAATATGAGAGTTTTCTCCAAATACAATTTCATTTAATCTTCCAGCATAGAATGCATATTTTCCGATATATTCTAATGAATCTGGGAATGTAAATGATGTTAATAAATTACATCCTCTAAATGCTTCATTAGCAATTGTAGTTAGGCTTGCATCAGAAGGGAATGTTACTGTTTCTAAGCCAGAACAATTGTAGAATGCTTTTTCATCAATAGTAACTAGTGAACCAGGCATTGTTATTGTTTGTATAGATTCACAGCCATAGAATGCTTGTTTGCTTATTGTAGTTAAGTTAGAATTTTCACCAAATACTAAATCGCCTAGTTTATTGCATGAATAGAATGCAGAAGTTCCAATAACTTCTAATGAATCAACAAATTCGAAACTAGTTAAATTATTACAATCATAGAATGCTTCTTCTCCAATAGTCTTTAAAGAAGCATTATCTGCAAATGTTATTGTTTCTAATGCATCACAACTACAGAATGCTTGTAATCCGATTTCTTCTAACATGCTTGGGAATTCAATGCTTACTAGATTATCACAATTACTAAATGCATAATCATCAATCCTAGTTAATTTTGATCCTGCCTCGAAAGTGATTTCTTGTAATGTTGATAGATAGAATGCCTCTTGACAGATTCTTGTAACATTCTTTGGAATAACAATACTATCTATTTTGACTTCTCTAAATGTACCATATTCAATAATTGATATATTGCTTAATAATGTTAATGTTCCAATTGTAGAATTAGCAAATGCTTCACGACCAATATGAACTACACTATCAGGTATTGTTAGAGATTCTACTTCAACCCAAGTCAATGAATATGAAGCAATAACACGACAATTTTCACTTATACTGAATGAACTATTTTCTATTCCAATCAATAAAACGCATGGGTTTTCACTATTTCCTAAGTAATATGCACCATCTACTGCAACAGCATTATTGGCCCATGTTAAACCGTTATCTCCAACTCTTTCAAGTGTGCTTGGTAATTCATATACATTAATATTGCAGCTTTCAAATGCATAATCTTCAATAACTCTTAATTTTGAGCCACTTTCGAATGTAACATTCTTTATTATATCATTCTTTCTAAATGCGCTTGCACCAATTATTGTTACATCTTTATTAATAGTGATAGATTCTTCAGTGCCTACATATCCAAGTAGATATAAATCAACTAATGTATCACCATCTAATTCTTTATAATATAAGAAATCATCTTCAACATATAACTTCTTATCAGCGATATCGCTATAAATATCTAATGCTTTTAGTGCAATCATACCATGTTCATCGCTACCCTTAACTAGAGTTAAGCTTGATTTGTTGTAGATTGAATAAATGTTTGCATTAAAGAATGCATTATCATCGATATTTACAACATTTTCGCCTAATTCAAATTCGATTAGTGAAACGCAACTTGTAAATGCAAGTGCACCAATTGATTCTAATGTTTCAGATGTAAATACTACATCTTTTAATGATGCACAATATCCAAAAGCATTTTCGCTAATTGATGTTAAATTAGCACCAAATGTAACGCTCTCTAGGTTATAACAATCATAGAATGCGCTACTTCCTATTGTAGCTAATGAATCTGGTAATACTATTTCTTTTAATAGTGATAATTCTGCAAATGCTTGATTATTAATATTTTCTAATTCTGAATTTTCTTCAAATTCAAGAGTTTCTAAATCTGAACAATTATAAAATGCTGCTTCATCTATAGTTTTTACGCTCTTTGGAATTATTAAATTCTTTAAGTTACTGTTATTATAGAATGCATTTCTTCCAATATAAGTTAGTGAACTATTTTCTTTAAATACTAATTCTTCTTCATATGCATAATTAAAAGCATTATTATTAATAGTTTTTACTCCGCTACCAATTACAATTTTCTTGATGCGCTTATATTCGAATGCTTTATCATAAATAATTGTATAATCATCATCAATAATAACTTCATCTATTTCATCTTCGATGATACATTTAACTAAATATATGTCATCATTATCTACATATTTAATAAATCTATCGTCATAAGAAACAGTTGATGAGAAATTAGAATCTGTTGTAATATTGATTGCATAATATCCTGCATATCCATAAGAACTAATTCCTTTTTCTATTACTAATGCTGATTTATTGTTAACTTCTACTAAACAATTACATGAATAGAATGCATAATTCGCAATAGTTGTTACACCACTACCAATATTTACACTAGCTAATGAGTCACAATCATAGAATGCATAATCTCCAATTTCAGTTACTGTATCTGAAATATCTGCACTAATGATTGATTTATTAGAGTAGAATGCATTAGCACAAATCTTTGTTACACCATTTGGAATTACAACTTCTCTATCGTTGCCAATATATGTTAATAATTCTTTTTCTTCTCCAACGATTTTATAAACAAATCCATTATCAGTATCGATTAATACTTGATCATTTTCATCGCCGTTAAAGATGTATTTTGCTTCTAATGCAATATATCCATATGTAGATTCACCGATAACAAATGTTTTATCAGAATAATTTAATATAATATTTGGATAAGAACCTTCAAATGCACAATCTTGTATTTCTAATAATTTAGAATTAACCTTAACATAGCCAATTCTTGCATATTGATTAAATGCATACATACCAATTGTTTTAAGATTGTTAGGTAAATTTAATGCTCTAATACGGTTTTCTCCGCAGAATGCGTAATCATCTATTTCTTCTAGCAATGAACCATTTTCAAATATTAATTCTTTTATATAACAATCACTAAATGCATATTCACCAATCTTTGTTACTTCACTTGGTATAATAACCTTATCAATTCTTGTCCCATAGAATGAGTTATTTGGAATTTCAGTTAATTTAGTATCTTCCATGAATGTTAATACTTTAAATTTTGAACTATAGAATGCACCTTCACCAATTTCTTCTAAAGTGTTTGGAACAACAAATTCTTCCATATCAAGTGTATCAAAGACGTTTTCACCAATTTTCTTAATGCCTAATGGTAAAGCAATTTCTTTGATATTTGCATCATAGAATGCTTGATTACCAATTTCTTCTAACAAACTATTATCTGCGAATACTACTGTATCTAGATTTTCGTTTTCATAGAATGCTTCTCTAGCAATTTTCTTTACTCCTTTTGGAATAGTTAGAGTCTTAATATCACAGCCATAGAATGATCTTTCACCGATTTCTTCTAGTTTATCAGAAGCATTAAATTCAATTTCAGAAAGATATGGACAGTTATAGAATACTTCATATCCAATCTTCTTTAAATTTTTGCCTAATGCAACCTTTTTAATTATACCATTATTAGCAACTAATGATTGTATACTAGTAACGATATCAGGAATAACTATTGTTTCTGGTGTTTGTTTTCTATAGCCAGTGATAATACATTCATCTTCTGTTGAGTTAAAGTAGAATGGTTCCATTTCTGCAACTACTTTTGATTTTAAATAGATTGAAATATTACTTGTTACAGTCAATTCAAAATCTAGATTATCAGCTAGTTTTACATTAGAGCCATCATAAATACCATCAATTTCAAATCCTAGGTGATTATCAAATAGACCTTTAATATTTATTTTTGCACCATATTTTAGATTATAATATTCCTTTTCTGTTAGTAGTTCAATATGTTCATCATGATTTAGATAAATATCAAATTTCTTTCTATAGTAATAAAGCTCTAGAACACTTGAACCATCGGCTTCAATTATCATATAATTTTCTGAATAACTTGAGAAATTTGCGCCTTCAATATTAATTACATAATTTCCATAATAAATAGATGAGTCTGATGTACCTGAATATTCATCTTCATCATATAATGTATATTCATCATCATCTATATTTTGTAGAAAATGTTTAACTATGAATTTAGTGTTAGTGTTTGGTGTCCAATAACAATCTAATTGTGTGCTATATTCTACAATATAAGTATCAAAATCAACTTCATTACCTGAATATTGATCACGCCAATAATTTAGTGTATAGCCCACTTTTTCTACTGTTGGCTTACTGATTTTAGCACCATATTTAACACCTTCAATAGTAGGAACTGTTACTCCTTCTACATTAGTATCAAATGAAATGTTATATCTTGCTCTCTTATAGTAAGCTTTAATAACTGTTGAACCATCACCTTTAATTATTGCACCATCTTCTTCAGTATATCCTGAAGCATGGTCAAAGATGAAATTCTCAATTCCTTCTGGTGTAATTGAATCATCTGTTGTACCATAACATGTTAATTCTTCAATAAATGAATAATTGTCATCTTCAATATTTTCATAATATACTCTTATTTTATAAACAGTATCACTATTTGCTGTATATGTAATTTTTACATCGTGATTAAAGCCCCAACTTCCATTGTAACTATAAATGAATTCTAATAATTGAGAATATGTGCTTTGGCTTCCTCCAAGAGTTTGATCAGCAAAATTTTGCATAGTATAACCGACTTTTACAAACTCTTCTGGCATTTCACTAGGAATTTGTCCGTGCTTAATTGTTACTGTTTTAATTAATTCACTATTGTTTCTATCTAAGAATCTTAATGTATACACTTCACGCTTGAAATATAAATTTAATTCTAGTGAACCATCAGCTAAAACTATACCAGTAGGATTACTCATTTCTTCGTTATATTTAAATATGCGACTATTATCATAGTCAGTTGGTTCTACGGTAATTTCATCTCCTGTTGTGGCAGTATATGTATACGAATTATCTAATTTGTATTCTGAATCATTAGCACTTTCATAATATACATTCACTTTATAACCTATACCTGAATTTGGTGTATATGAAGCAATAAATGTATAATCTTTTTCGATTTCAGTATCAAAAGTAAATAAAGAACTTGTTTCACTATTAGTCCAACCATTAAATGTATAACCTAATCTTGTAGCTTCCTTTTTAGTAGCTAATGCATCATATTTAACAGTTTCAACTACATCTAAAGTTTCCCCATCGCCATATTTATAAGTGATGTTATATTTGTTTCTGTTGTAGTATATAGCTAGTTCTAAAGAACCATCTCCATTAATTTTTCCACTAGAGATAGTTTTATCTTGATTTATACTAAATCCAGCGTATTTATTTGGATCTACTGTAATAGATATATCTGTATCAGTTGTTCCACTTAAATTTTGTGTATCATCTTCTACTAATGTATATCCATCATCGTATTTATTTTCTTGATAATATTTAACTTTATAAGCTGTATTAGTATTAGCTGTATAATTTGCCTTAATATCTAGTGATTGACTAACTGGCTTATTTAAATCAATATCAGCGCCATTAGATGTGAATTTAGAGAATTCATATCCTTCTTTAATTGGTGTAGTAATTGCAGGAATTGTTGCACCATATTTTAGACTATATTCTAAGTTACTACTTCCATTATCTAAATCAATATTAATATCATATTTGATTCTATCATAATAGATTTTTATAGTGTTTTTGCTTGAATCTTCATCAAGCATATATTCAGTTTCTGCATTTATACAATTAAATCCATCATAAGTATTAATATCAGGTGTGATTACTTTATCTGGAGTTGTAGTGAAGCTTTGTGTATCTTCAGATTTTAAAGTGTATTCGTCGTTTTCTAAATTTTGTAGATAATACTCAACTTTGTAAGTTGTGTTTGATTTAAAGTACATTGCAAATACATATAAATCATAACCATTTAGTGTATAATCTGACCATTTAGCAATATTATAACCTGCCTTTTGTGGTATTTCAGGTTCTACTATTGCAGCTGTAGATGGTAAGTATTCTACTTCTTGATAAATCTCTCCATCAACAATAAAGAATACTCTTGGATTACCTGTAGGTAGTTTTTTTGTAGTTTCTTTTTTTGCTGTTGTTGTTTTAGCTGTAGTTGTAGGCTTTGCTGTAGTACTAGCTGTAGTCTTCTTTCCACATGCTGAAAGAGTGGCTAAAGTAGCACTTAAACAAAGCAAAAATAAAACTGGCTTTTTTATTTTATTATTCATTTTTATATCGCTCCTTTATTATTAGATAATAAACCAACCTCATTATATCACACTATTTACTATTTGTTAACAATAAAATAAATAAAAAAGCAGCTTTTTTATTTGCTGCTTTTCTTTAACAACTCTTGTCATTATCTGTTTTAAAAACATTTGATAAATCCATTTTGTAATAAGTTATTCGTAATATAATAACTATTTTTTTGCTTTCGTCAACATAATAATATATTTTGTAATTTTTAATTTGATAACTTCTTATATTATCGTTAGTTAAATAAGGATTGTCTATTATTTTATGCCTTTTCGGCATTGTTTCTAAGCTTTTAATTGATTCATAGAACTTTTCTATCATATTCCATGCAATTTTGGGCAGTAATAAAACATTTGCAATATAGTCATATATTCCTTCTAAATCGTCATGTGCTTCTGTACTTATAATTATTTCATAAATCATTTTTTTATTTTGTCAAGCCTCTTAATCGATTCGTTTAATGTATATCCATTACCTTCATTTACGCTTTCAAGGGCTTTTTTTAATTTTAGTGCTAAATCTTTTTCTGAAATAACACTTTCATCAATAATTTTGTTTGATAGTTTTAATTCAAATGGCAAGCCATTATGTAATATTATTTGTTTATAAAATAAATTAATAGCGTTTGATGCAGGAATTCCAAGCTCGGCTAATATAGCTTCTGCCTTTTCTTTAATTTCCGGTTCGATCCTTACACATAGATTTGCTGATTTGTTTGGCATAATAATCACCTCTTTATATTAAAATTGTATCATAATTGTATTTACATTTACAATACTTTTGCAAATAAAAAACTTGGGATAACCCAAGTTCTTTTTTATAATGGTAAATCTTTCTTTTTGAAGATGATTGATCCAGCAATATAACCAGCTAAACCAATAACTAGTAATATAATTAATCCAGGAATAAAGCCAGCTTTACCATCTAAGATATTTACTACATTAAATAATGAAATAATAGATACATAATTAAAGTTATTTAGTGCTTTAATTCTAACTACTGAAGGTATTACTTTACTACCGAATAGGCCTAGCATTGTTGCTACTAAGAAGAATATTGATAAGCCTCCGCCAATAGCCATACTACGCTTAGATCTATCAAATATACATGATGTGAAGAAATTGATTCCACTCATCGCAAATAATACTAGGAAGGCACCTAAATTAATAAGTGCAAGTTTTCCATAAGTTAAATCGGTATCTACATCTACTATTGCAAAACATATAAATGATGTTATTGTGGTTAATAAGAACATTACAAATAAGCTTGAAATCATGAATATACTTTGTGTGAATGTTACACTTCTACGCTTTGTAGATGTTGATAAAACATAAGCCATAGATCCACTATCAACTTGTCCTACTATTAAACTATTAGATACCATAATCATATAGATTATAGGAAGTAATAATCCAGCAATCTTAAAGAATATTGAACCTACTATTAAAGCATATAAATCCATTCTACCTATTTCTTCAATCGCATCACTTACTTCATTTGGTAATTTATCAAGTAATGTTCCTGCGATTTCAAGAATAATAGAATCATTTATTTCTTCTATCTTTTTATTTCTTTCTTCAACTGTTAAAGTTGGATCTAAATGAGCTATTTCATCATTATATTCTGTAATATAAACCTTAATTGCTTTTTCACTCATTCTTTTTACATTATCATAGTTATAACCAAATGACATATATTTCATCAAAGTTACACCATAATCTTTTAATATATTTAATAACTTTGCCATTGCTTCTTCACTTGTGATGTTTGCCGCTACAAGTATAGAAGTTGAATAAATAGCTCTATTACTTCTATATTCCATTCTTTCACTACTATTAATATATTCATTAGCTTTATTTATTAAAGCTTTTTGAATTAGTGATTCTATATCATAATCATCTGGCAATGCTTCATTATTATTTGTATATGTATCATCACAAGCACCATTAGGATTAATTGTTACCATGACTGATCCATAAAATTGTTTATAGATTTCTTTATATTCATCACTTTCTTTAGTTAAGGTATCATCATTATTAGCTTTTTTAGCTTGAACTAAAGAGGCATCTGAAATATAGTTAGTTAAATCATTTATAGCATTTGTATAAGTAGTTGTGACTATTTCAGTCATTTCTTCAGCTATAGTTGCACTAATTGCTTCTTCTTGATTCATACCGCCAGCCATTTTAGTAGCAACTTTAGCTAAGAATTCAGGATTTTCTCTCTTTTCTGTTAGTGTATTATTTAATTCTAATACAAAGTATTCATCAAATTTGGCTTCACCAATAGTTGCCATATTATACATTGATATTTCATTTTTCTTAATGTTAGATTCTATTACTTCTTTAATAATAGTATCACTAACACTTGATTTTACTTCTGATATAGTTGATGTACCGCTTATAAGCATTACACAGCTAAGCATAAAACATACAGCAAAGGTTATAATTAACCACATTATTCCATTTGCTTTTAAAGATTGTTTGAATAAAGCTTTACTAAACATTTTTAATACCTCCAAGTTTCTCTTTAAAGTATTTTTCTAAAGTG
>JAILIR010000167.1 GCA_024695185.1 bacterium
AATATTAGCTTTTTCTTTCATCTCTATATAACAATAATCATTTGCGCTTTTGATTAGATTATGATTTTTATCATATAGCTTAACTATAGGTAGATTAATTTCTTCCTTAGCTTCAATTCTTATTTGATCATTTTGATTTAAGGGACTATTTAGTTTGATTTTATAGGTATTATTTTTCTTTTCTACTATTTTACCTATTAAATAACCAAAGTTATTTGGTTTATTAGAATTAACAATATCTTTTTTATCTTCATTAAATAGATATCCTTTAGTGAATGTTCTATTAAATGTTTTCTCTAAATAAGCATCTGGTTTTTTATTATCTAGTAAATTTCTATATAGATTAACAACACCCGAAACATATTCAGGGTTTTTCATTCTACCTTCTATTTTAAGAGAATCTATAATAGATAATTCTTTAATAAAAGAAGAAGTATTTAAATCTTTCATACTTAGAATATAGGAATCACTTATGAATTTATCATCCATAAATAATTTATATTTCTTTCTACATGGTCCTACACATCTACCTCTATTACCACTACGCATACCTATTAATCCACTCATTAGGCATCCGCCAGAAAAAGATACACATAAAGCTCCATGTATAAAAGCTTCTATACTTACTTTAGTTTGTTTTTTAAATTCTCTTATTTTTTCTATATTGCATTCTCTAGATACAACTATTCTTTTTGCGCCTAGCTTTTCTAATAATCTAATTCCATATATATCATCTATACCTACTTGAGTAGATATATGGGCTTCCATATCCTTATAGTTATCTATAACATGTTTTATTAAAGCTAAATCTTGAATAATAAGTGCATCAACATTTGCTTTATAGCATTCTTTAATAGCGTTAAAGGCTTCCGTAAGCTCTTTTTCATAAACGATAGTATTAACTGTGACATATACCTTAACATTTCTTAGATGGGCATATTCTACAGCCTTTTTAAGCTCAACAAAGGAGAAATTTTTGGCGTAAGCTCTAGCCGATAGAGTTTCTAAGCCTAAGTATATAGCATCGGCGCCATTGCTGATGGCAGCGACTAAGCTTTCATAATCACCTGCAGGTGCTAATAATTCACTCATAAGTTTCCCTCCTTTTACTTTAATGATTATAACATTTTATTATTTTTTAGTCCATATACCTTTTTCTTTGCAAAAATATAATTTATAAATTATAATAGTATTGTTAGGAGGGTTTAAGATGATTAAATTTGTTGATGTAAATTTAGAATATGAAAAGAATCATAAAGCTATAGATAATTTAAAACTAAATGTTAATGATAATGAATTTTTAGTTATTATTGGACCTTCTGGCTGTGGTAAAAGTAGTATGGTTAAAATGCTAGCAGGTTTAATTAAACAAACAAGTGGAAATATCTATATTGATGATAAATTAATAGATAATATTCCTAGCTATAATAGAGGAATATCCTTTATGCAACAAAATGCTAAACTTTATCCACACTTATCTGTTTTTAAAAATATTTCCCTACCTTTAGAAATGAAAAAACTCGATAAAAACACTATTAAATTAAAGGTAGAAGAAATCGCAGAAATGCTTTCTATTAAGCCATATTTAACAAGAATGCCTAAAGAATTATCTGGTGGAGAATACCAAAGAGTTAATCTAGCTAGAACTCTTATTTTAGATAATGATATAGTTATATTTGATGAACCATTATCAAGCCTAGATACTAACTTAAAAGTTGATTTAAGATATGATATAAAGAACTTGCATAAAACATTTAAACATACAACTATTTATATTACGCATGATCAAGTAGAAGCTAT
Organism: bacterium; assembly: GCA_024695185.1. GTDB lineage: Bacteria > Bacillota_I > Bacilli_A > Acholeplasmatales > JAEDCM01 > RGIG10196. Next base: position 1,801 of record JAILIR010000167.1, read on the forward strand.
GAGTTTAGCCGATAGAATAGTATTAATGAATGAAGGTAAAATAGTTCAAATAGGTACACCACTTGAATTATATGAAAATCCTATTAACACATTTAGCGCTAGCTTCTTATCTAAGATGAACTATATTAAAAAAGATAATTACATTTTAGGTTTTAGGCCTAGTGATGTAAGCTTAGATGGAGATATTTTAGTTAAGGTTATCGATAAAGAAATAATAGGTGATAAATTAAATGTATATGGAACTTTAGATGGTGAAAAAATAGAATTTATTACCGATATACATGAGGTAATTGGTGAAGAGGTAAAAATAAAAATAAATAAGAAATATTATTTTGATGTTGAATCAAAAAATAGAAAGGAGATAGACTGATAGAATAAATCAGTCTTTTTTTATCAAAAATGAAAAATTATATTTTAAAAGAAGAAGGCATTAAATTTATAAATGGGTTATTACATA
>JAILIR010000039.1 GCA_024695185.1 bacterium
ATCCAGTCGCCAATATTACTAGATAGCATTGACATATTAGCAAGTAACATACCAACACCGATTGGAATAAGTAAATAAGGTTCAGCATCTTTAAATATTGCGACAAATATAATTACCAAGGCAAGGATAATCATTAAGAGATTTTTCCAGCCATCACCTTGGAATATACCAGCAATACCTGTGCTTTTACAAAAATCAACAATTAAATCCCACATATAATTATCCGATTATTAATAATTGGTCTTTACTATTTACAGTTTGTCCTTTACTTACTTTAATTCCCTTAATAACTCCATCTTTTGGCGCAACGATGTCGTTTTCTAGTTTCATAGCTTCAATAACTAATAGTACATCACCCTTTTTAACAGCTGATCCTTCAGATACATTTATTTTTAAAACTGTACCTTGGATTGGGCTTAAAAGTGGTGTACCTTCACCGCTTGCAGCTGGAGCTGCTGGAGCTGGTGCATCACTCTTTTTTTCACTTACGATTGTTCCACTTGTTTCTGAAACACTTTCAAGTTCTACTTCATAAACTTTTCCGTTTACTTTTACCTTATAAATTTTCATAATATCCTCCTAAATTTCCTTTACACTTATTAATTCAACATCTGTTTTAACTTCTTCTCTATAATCAATTGTTGCAGCAAGTACTGCAGCCTTTGCATCATCATCTAATGCTTCAAAATCGATATGTTCTCTTGTAACATTATTATTTGAAGTTGTTTCTACTTTAGGTTGTTGTTTAACATCTAAAGCTTTAATATGATTTAATAGAGTAAGTATTAATGATAACACTGCTAAAACAGCAAATACAATCAAAATACAGATTAGTGATGGAATTAAACCATCTACAAATCCAAACGACTCTTGTTTTTCAGGACTAATTACAGCATATAACATAATTTAGCACCTACCTTACATTAAGATTGAATTCATCAATGATTGCTTCAATCTTTGGTCTTGGATTATATTTTTCTTCTAAGAATTTGATTGCTACATTTTCAAATAAAGCAATTGATAAAACATCTTCATCTGTTTTTGCTAAATCTTTATATTTTTCTTTATAAGCTTCAAATTCAGGAGCTAATAAATCAGCTGGACGACAAGTAATAACTTCATCATCGCCAATAATTTGCTTTTTAATTTCTTCATCTACTGGAGCTGGTGCAGCACCATAGTTTCCATGTAGATAATCTTTGATTTCTTTTGGAACCATTTTATATCTTTCACCAGTTATAACATTCATAACTGCTTGAGTACCAACCATTTGGGAAAGTGGTGTAACAAGTGGTGGGTAACCCATATCTTTTCTAACACGAGGAACTTCTTTTAATACTTCATCGTATTTATCCATAGCTCCTTGAGCCTTTAATTGACTCATTAAGTTAGATAACATACCACCAGGTACTTGATATTTTAAAATGTTAGGATTAACACCTAATGATTTTGGGTTAAGTGTGCCATTATCTAAATATTTTTGTTTTGCTTTAGATAATGTTGCAGCAGCTTTATCAAGAGCATCTTGATTTAGCTTTGGATCATACTTAGTTCCCTTTAAAGCATAGTTGAATGCTTCTGTTGTTGGTTGACTTGTACCATCAGAGAATGGAGATAGTGCTGTATCGATAATATCAACACCAGCTTCAATAGCCTTCATGTAAGTCATTTGACAAATACCACCAGTACAATGTGAATGTAATTCAATTGGTAGCTTAGTATTTGCTTTTAATTTGCTTATTAATTCATAAGCATCTTCTGGTAGTAATACACCAGCCATATCCTTAATACAAAGGGAATGAGCACCAAGTTTTTCAACTTCCTTTGCAAGATTTACATAATACTCAATTGTATGAATTGGACTAGTTGTATAACTTAGAGCTATTTGACAATGTCCTCCATACTTCTTAGTTGCTTCAACAGCACTCTTTAAATTTCTAATATCATTTAGTGCATCGAATACTCTAATGATATCTATTCCGTTTTCAATTGATTTTTGAACAAACTTTTCAACAACATCATCTGCATAGTGATGATATCCTAAAATGTTTTGTCCACGGAATAACATTTGTAGTTTTGTGTTCTTACAAACTTTACGGATTTCTCTTAAACGCTCCCAAGGATCTTCATTTAAGAATCTTAAGCAAGCATCAAAAGTTGCTCCACCCCATACTTCCATAGCATAGTATCCTACATTATCCATATCTTTGGCTGCAGCTAATACTTCTTCAGTTGTAATACGAGTAGCAATTAGTGATTGAGGTCCATCTCTTAAAGCTGTATCAACAATTTTAACACCCATAAAATTCACTCTCTTTCTATTTAATATTGTTTTCCCACACCATTTTAATTATATCAATAATTATTACAAAAAACAATTG
>JAILIR010000064.1 GCA_024695185.1 bacterium
AAAATCCCTTGCTAAACTTGGAATGATTTCTAGAAACAAGGATGAATTCACAAGTAGTATAGAATAAAAGACACCTTTGTTGTGTCTTTTTTTTGATACTTATTTACTGTATAATAAAAGCAAGGAGGATCGTTATATGAAAAAATTAAGAATAGTAGTACTTTCACTATCAGCCTTTTCTCTTTTTTATTCTTTTTATTGGCTGATTTATGGAGCTATTTATAAAAGCAAAACGGGCATAAGCTTTTCTAAATTCATTAGTAGCCCAATAGCTTCTAATATATTTGTTATATTATTTATGTTTCTAATTGTACTAGCTTGGTTTATATATCAGCTCAAGATAAGGACAGAATCAATTTCTAATGGTATTATGTTGATCGTATTTTTAGTATATTTAGGATTGTTCATATTAGGCGTTTTCCAAGTATATAATGACATGTCTATAACTGATGAATTTAAAGAATATTCCTTTGCTATTTTAGTATCAGAAGGCTTCTGGTTAGCTATATCAGCGATACCTGTTTTACTACATTTTATCGCATCAGTTTCTACTGGTGGATATGATAATGTTTCTGAACCATATAACCTTTATGGCTTCTTATATACTATAATAGGCTTTGGATATATACCATGTATTTTATTCTTTGGACTAATCGCTAGTAGGTATAAATCTACACCATTACTAGATGTGTTTGCACTTAATGATAATGGCTTAATTTACACATTTGTCATTTTATCATTTATTCTATGTGCAGGTTTAAAATTTAACCTAATAACAATAAATATTATTAATAATATATTCTATTTCACATTCATTATTTGGTGGATTGTTATAATGTCTAGATATAACACAATCAATGCTTACTTGTGTTCACTAAACTTAATAATGGTAATTCCAATGTTTGTCTTATCGATTTTCACCTTCTATTATTTCATGAAGGTTGATAGATTCTATAAAGGCCAAACAAAGAATTTCTTAAATGATTAATTAAGCACAGCAATGTGCTTTTTTAATTCTCTATCTTTTAAAATAATATTATATATGATATAATATTTAGAGATTATAAGGTGATTTTATGGAAAGACTTCAAAAGTATCTAGCCTCTTGTGGTGTTGCTTCTAGAAGAAAATCAGAAGAACTCATTAAAGAAGGCGCAGTTAGTGTTAATGATGTTATTGTCACTGAACTTGGAACTCAAGTTGGTAATAATGATGTTGTTAAAGTTAATGGTGTAGTTATATCAAGAGAAGAAAAAGTTTATTATGTTTTAAACAAACCAGTAGGATATATTACATCAGTTAAGGATGAACTTAATAGACCAACAATATTAGATCTATTTGAAGAAAAAGATAGACGAAATAGAATCTATCCTGTTGGAAGACTAGACTTTGATACTGCTGGAGTATTATTAGTAACTAATGATGGAGAGTTTTCCAACAAACTAATGAAAGCAAATTTTGAAGTTGAGAAAGAGTATGTTGCTAGAGTTGAAGGAATAGTTACTAAGCTAGAGATACTTGATTTAAAAAAAGGAGTTACCTTAAAAACAGGCTATGCAACTAAGCCATGTAAAGCAAGAAAGGTTAGTATAGATAGAAAGAATAATTCTACACTTCTAAACATCATAATTCATGAAGGGAAGAATCATCAAGTTCGTCTTATGTGTGAAGCTATAGGACATAAAGTAAAAAAACTTACAAGAGTTAGAGTAGGAAGTATTACACTAGATGATATTCCAAGAGGATGTTATAGGAGATTAAAAATACATGAAGTAAAGGAATTAATGGGAAGGTGAGATTATGAATTTTACAGTAGCAATTGATGGACCTGCAGGTTCTGGAAAATCAACTATCGCCAAAATAGTATGCAAAGAACTAGGTTTTACACATATAGATACAGGAGCAATGTATAGAGCAGTTGGCTTATTTGCTCTTAATAAAGGTGTTGATATTTGCAACGAAGAAAAGATAAACGCTATTTTAGATGATATAGAAATCAAATATGTCGAGGGAAAGATTTATCTAAATGGTAAAGATGTTTCAGGAATGATTAGGACACCTGAAGTATCAAATGCTGCTAGTAGAGTATCAAGCTACAAATTAGTTAGAGAAAAACTAGTTTACTTACAACAAAAAGCAAGTGAAAATGGAATGTATATTCTAGATGGTAGAGATATTGGATATAAGGTTTTACCTAATGCCAACCTTAAAGTATTCTTAACAGCATCTATTGATTGTAGAGCCGAAAGAAGATTTAAAGAACTACCAAATGCTAATTTAGAAGAAATAAAAGAACAAATCAAAATTAGAGATTATAATGACTCAACAAGAAAAGAATCACCACTTAAACAAGCTGATGATGCTATTTTAGTAGACACAACTGAAATGACTATAGAACAAGTTTCAGAAAAAATAATTTCACTTATCAAAGAGAGGATGTGCTAATATATGAGCGAAAACATTACAATGGCTGAATTACTTGCAGCTGAAGAAAACCACAAACCTAAAAGAGGAGAAATAGTTAAAGCAACTGTTGAACTAATAAGAGATAATCAAGTTGTCCTTGCTGTTCCAGGCTATGCAGGATATGATGCATATATGTTTAATGATCAATATTCTGATAATCCAGATGATATTAAGGAACTTAAAAAAGGCGATGTAATCGATGTTTCTATTTCAAGAATAAATGAAACAGAAGATTCAATGAGCATTTTTGTATCTAGACTACCACTTTTAAGAAAGAAGAATCAAGAATTATTACTTGATGCATATAACAACAAAGCTACTATTAATGTTAATGTAACAAAGGTAGTTAATAAGGGTGTAGTTGCTGAATATGCAGGATGCGAAATCTTCATTCCTGAATCATTACTATCAATTGGTGAAAAGGTAAATCTAAATAACTTTATCGGTAGATCAATTGATGTTAAGGTTGTTGAAAAGAAAACAGATCCTAAAGGAAGAGAAAAATATGTTGCATCTCATAAAGCAATCTTACTTGGTGAAATGCAAGAAAAGAGAAAAGAAGAAATCGAAGGAATTAATGTTGGAGATACTGTAAAAGGTACTGTTTTAAAGTTTGAACCTTATGGTGTATTAATGCAAATTGGTTTAGCTAGAGGAATTATGAAGTATAACCAAGTATCACACTTCAAAGAAGAAAGAGCTGAAAAGGTATTAGCTATTGGTGATGAAGTAGCTGTTAAGGTTATTGCTAAAGAAGGAAATAAAATTGATTTATCTAGAAAAGCTTTAATTCCATCTCCATACAAAGTATATACTGCTAAAAATAAAGTATCTGATACTGTAAAAGGTAAAGTAACACAAAAGATTGCCGCTGGATTAATTATGGAATTAGACAAGGGTGTATCAGGCTTATTACATAAGAGTGAATTCTCTTGGAATCCAAATGATAATCTAGATATGTGCGTTAAAATCGGTGATGAATTAGAAGTTAAAATTATCAAAACTGATGATGAAAAAGAACGTATTTCTTTAAGTAGAAAATTATTAATAGATAATCCATGGAAAAATGTTGATTGCAAAAAAGGTGATGTAATTGATGTTAAAGTAGTTGAAGTATCTTCAAAAGGCTTAGTAGTAACTGCTTGTGGCGTTGATGTTACAATCGCACCTAATGATTGCTTAATTGAAAAAGGAAAGCTAGAAGATTTCTATGCAAAAGATGATACAGAAAAAGCAAAAGTAATCGATGTAAATAAAGAAAAATGGATTTTAAAGTTAAGTATCAAGGTTTTAAAACTTGCTGAACAACAAAAAGAATTTGAAAAATATAGAAACGAAAATGATGAAAAAGATGCCACAATAGGAGATATTGTTGGAAAAATAGAAGAGTAGGTGTTTATTATGCCTGTAAAGGTAGCAATAGTTGGAAGAGCCAATGTCGGCAAATCAACACTATTTAATAGAATAATTGGCGAGAGACTTTCCATCACTGATGACCAACCAGGCGTAACAAGAGATAGAATCTATGGAAGAGCTAATTGGCTTGGAAAAGATTTTTCCTTAATTGATACTGGTGGTATCGAAATAAAGGATGCTCCATTTCTAACAGAAATAAGAGCTCAAGCCGAAATAGCTATTAATGAAGCTGATATAGTCGTATTCTTAACTGATTGCCGTAATGGTGTAACAGTTGAAGATGAAGAAGTAGCTAAAATATTATATAAATCAAAAAAACCAGTCATACTTGCTGTAAATAAGGTTGATGATGCTAAATATATGGATATGCTATATGAATTCTATGCCCTAGGCTTTGGTGATCCTATTGGTGTATCTAGTGCTCATGGTATTGGTGTAGGAGACTTATTAGATAAGATTATATCTTATTTTCCTAAAGAAACTGATGCTGATTATCCAGAAGGCACAATTAAATTCTGTTTAATAGGTTGCCCTAACGTTGGTAAATCAAGCTTAGCTAATACTTTAATTGGAAACAATAGAAGTATAGTATCAAATATTGCTGGTACAACAAGAGATTCAATTGATACTGTTTTTAAAAAAGATGGTGTTGACTATGTTGTCATAGATACAGCTGGTATTAGAAAAAGAGGAAAGGTATACGAAAATACCGAAAAATATAGTGTTTTACGTGCTATTTCCGCTGTTGAAAGAAGTAATGTTGTTTTATTTTTACTAGATGCTGAAAAAGGAATTATTGAACAAGATGCCCATGTAGCTTCATATATTGAAGAGTATGGTAGAGCAGGAGTAATTGTTGTCAATAAATGGGATGCTATAGAAAAAGATAACAATACAATGAATAAATGGATTGATAATATTAGAGAAACCTTTAAGTTCTTAAGGTTTGCTCCAATATGCTTTATATCTGCTAAAGATAATAAAAGAGTACAAACTCTATTCCCTGAAATTAAAAGGGCATATGAGAATCATAATAAGAGATTATCAACAAGCGTATTAAATGATTGCCTTGCTGAAGCTGTGGCTATGAATCCACCACAAATATATAACAAGGGTAAAGCAAGATTTTATTATGCAACTCAAATGGGTGTAGAGCCACCTACATTTATCATATTTGTAAATGACACAGAATATGTTCATTTCTCATATGTTAGATATTTAGAAAACTGCTTTAGGGAGGCCTTTGATTTTACAGGCACACCAATAAAACTATTCTTAAGAAAGAGGGATTAATTATGAATGTTTCAGTCTTAGGTGCTGGTGCATGGGGAATTACTATTGCACAAGCTTTAGCTGATAATAAGCACAACGTAGCTATATATGATGTCAATAAAGACTTTATTGACTCAATCAACAATGGAACTCATCCATTCTTTACAGAAAATAAAATTGAAAATATCAAAGGCTTATATACATTAAAAGAAGCTCTAGATTTCGCCAATTATATTGTTATTTGCGTACCAACAAAATATACTAGAGGTCTATTAAAAGAAGTTAATACTTTACTAACTAACGAAAAAGTATTTATTAATGTATCTAAGGGTATTGAACCAGACACATCTAAATGTGTTAGAGAAATTGTATATGATGAAATTGATAAGAAATATATTAGAGGGTATGCCTCTTTATCAGGACCAAGTCATGCTGAAGAATTAATTCAAAGAAAGCTTACTTTACTTGTAAGTGCATCAGAAAATAAAGAGATTGCCAAAGAAGTACAATTACTATTTGCTAATGGTGAATATTTAAGAGTATATACATCTAGTGATGTAATCGGCTGTGAAATTGGTGGAGCAATTAAAAATGCTATTGCCATTGTTAGTGGTGTTTTAACAGGTGTAGGCCTTGGTGAAAATGCTAGAGCAGCATTAATCAGTAGAGGTATACTTGAAATTGAACGTGTTGTGGTTGCTATGGGCGGTAAAAAAGAAACAGCTTATGGACTAACAGGCATGGGCGATTTAATTGTTACAGCATCAAGCTATAATTCAAGAAACTTCAAGGCTGGTATTGCTATTGGAAAAGGTGAATCAGCTGCTGATGCTGAAAAGAATTCCGTTCAAACAGTTGAAGGAATTAGAGCAATCGAAGCTGCATATCAAATTGGGAAGAAGCATAATATTGAGCTTCCAATCATAAATGCTGCTTATTCTGTAGTTTATGAAAATGTAGATCCTATCAAAGCTATCAAAGGAGTTTTATCTAGAGAATTAAAGGCAGAATAAAAAAGAATGATAAAAAAATGAGTAAATAACTATATTTTTTGCATTTTTATTCTTGAAAACGGTTTTATTTAATGATAAAATAAGGTTAGAATGATATAAAATAGGAGGAATTTAAGTATGAATAAAGCTGAATTAATTTCAATCGTTGCAGAAAAATCACCTGAAACTAAGAAAGTTACTGAAGAAATCATCAATTTATTTTTAGATGAAATTCAAGCAACTTTAAAAACTGGTGAAAAAGTTGTATTATCAGGATTTGGGACATTTGAGGTAAGAGATAGAGCTGCTCGTTCTGGATTAAACCCTCGTAATGGTGAAGTAATTGCTATTCCTGGACAAAAATCACCTGCATTTAAAGCTGGAAAACTTCTTAAAGAAGCAGTTAAGTAATTAATTTTTTATAGTAACATATATAAAAATGCCTAACCATAGGCATTTTTTAAGTGAGGAGGGAGAAAATGTTTGGTAATGATATATTCTTATGTGCTAAGATAGATGATACACAATCATTATTAGAAGTAATAGATAAAATAGATCCAAATACATGTGATGACACTAAAGAATCACTTCTTCACTATACTGTAAAATTTAATTCATTAGAATTCGCTAGATTGTTATTAATGCATAATGCTAATCCAGATTTAAAGAATGCTAATGGAGATACACCGTTAATGATAGCTTGTAAAATGGGTAAAGAAAACTTCATTAAATTGTTGATTAAATTTAACTCAAATACAAATGAAAAGAATAATTTTGGTGAAACTGCCCTACATATGGCTTTATTAAATGGTAACATTGAAATCATAAAATTATTAGTCAACGAAAAAACAAATTTAGCTTTAATTACTGATAGTAATAGATCCCTTGCTCACTATGCTGTAAAAAGTGGCAAGATTTCGATATTGAAATACATTATCGAAAGAACTAATTCAAGCATTAATGAAATTGATGGTTTAGGTAATACCTTACTACATTATGCTTGTCAAATAAATAACTTTGATATTGTTGAATTCTTAGTGAATATGGGCGCATGCGTACATATAAGAAATAAACAAGGAGAAACACCTTTATTTCTAGCTGTAAGATATTCAACACTAAATATAGTAGACTATCTTATCCAAGAAGGCGCTATAGTAGATATTAAAAATATGTTTGATGAAACAGTATTAGATGTTGCTAGTGATGATGTTAAAGAATATATTGATTCAT
>JAILIR010000083.1 GCA_024695185.1 bacterium
TATTGATTAATTCATCAACATTTTTTACTCTATATTCAACTAATATTTTATAAAGATATGCTTCAGCACATTCAACATCTATATTTAAAATATCTTCTATAATACCATTTGCTTTTACCCATTCTTGATCTTCAAGGGATAGTTTTACTCTCTTTAGCATATTATCTATTTTAGGGCTAGAAGCATTTTCGTTATTCTCCGTTTTTGTTTCAGTAACGACTTTTCTAGTTCTATCAAATATTTTATCTATTCCTCTTGATAAGTCCTGTAAATAGCCTACTTTGCCTATATCTTGAGCCTGTAGCATCAAGAATTCTTCTGGCATATCATATGCTTCCATATCAAAATAACATGGTATTAAATATTTACCGTGTTGGTCTTTCATAAATGATAAGAATCTTCCCCATTCATTTTTTACCCATGGTGAATTAAAGAATTCAACTTTTGAGCCTATTGCAAGCATTACCTTAGAGCTCATTAAAGCAGCAAAAATGATAGGTTCATAATCTGATCCTATTTTAGATTCTAAAGATATTCTTGAAAAGAATACTTTATAACCTCTATTTATTAATTCATCATATATCTCTTGTGCAACAACAGAATCTTTAGTTCTCTTTCCCTTTTCATCTGTTTCTTTATAACAAATAAAAATATCATAAGGATCCTCTTTTTGTGATATAGATAGAATATTCTTTTGAATTTTATCTATAACCTTAGCTTCATTTTGATACATCTTCTTGGCAACTACATCAGCGTTCTTAATTGCTTCTTGATAATCTATATCATCAAAAATGAAGTTAAATACTGTTCTATGACATGTTGGAACTTTCTTATTAGTCTTTTTATCATCAACATATTCAATACCATAACGACATAGGCAAATACCCCAGTGAGCTTCTGCATTATTGGGGTCATCTATTAATATATTTTCATATGTTGTTTGTGCTTTATCAAATTCATTTTGAAGTCTTAAACTATTTGCTCTATTAAATAAATTCAATTGCTTAGCATCATCAGTTCTAACAACTGTTTGTTCTGTACCACAGAATTCACATTTAGCTACTGAATCATTTTCGCCATAATGAATTTGTCCTCCACACATTTTACATCTACATGTTGGCATAATATCACTTCTTTTCTTTACTATTTATCTTCTTTTCCGTTCTTTATTTCTAAGTTTTCTAGTGCATATTCTAAAAACATAACAACTAATTCATTACGAGTTCTTCCTGATTGTTCTGAGACATTATCTATTTCTTTGATTAATTCAATAGGAAGCCTTGAAGAAATAATTAAAGTTTCTCCTTTATATTTTTTTGATTCTACAATTAATTTTTGGCCCATAAAACCACTCCAATCTATTATTTGATAATTATAAACAACATAAAAAACCATAATTATAAATTCTAATTATGATGTTTTAATGCTTATTAATTATTCAATATCATATCCCTTATTTATATTTTATCACTTTGTATTACATTTGTAAATTTTTATTTTTGCTTTATAATAAAAACCTCCCTATTTTTAAAATAGAGAGGTACTATTCTTCCTGTAGTCTGATGTGCGCTATCATATTTTACATGCTCATAGGCACTATACAAAGTATGGCTATTTTTTAAAACGAAAATCAATTAATTTTAGATTAATAAATAAATTTTTTGAGACTAACAGGATTCGTTTTTTTATATTAAATCATTTATATCGTATTGAATGTTATTTCCTACAATAGATTTTATTAAATGAGCTGAAATAGAAATATTTTTATTTGCCAAATTAATGCTTTTTATTGCTTGTCCAAATCTAATAAAATCACTACTATCTATTTTTATTCCTAAAGCGTTTTTTAATTCTAGCCCCTCAGATGTAAGCATATGGCAATTATATTTCAACTCTTCATTAAGATTAGTGCCAATGTTTTTAAAGATAATAACATGATTCCCTTCAACAATTGAGTTATCAATACCTTTATGCATTCTAATCGTTCTCTCTATAAAATCACTGGATTTTAAAAGACCTATATCTTGTAATTTTGATATTTCTATAAAAGGAATACTATTAACTAAATCCTTATAGATAATTCCATCATTAAATGCAAATGCAGCAACTTTATCAAAAAGCAATGCATCGTCTGGTGACATATTTTTTACGATATCAAGAGTCCTTTTTGAAACACTTCCAGCCACTTTGTTTTGTTGCAATAACAATTTTACCCATATATCTTGAATATCATTGTTTGTTATATTTGAACTTTCGCTTAAATATTTTATCATAAAATCTTTATCAAGGTTTGTTGCTCCACTATTATTTTCAAGTTCTTTATATACTTTTCTAGCAATACTTTCTATGTTTTCATATTGATATGGAATCAATGATTCCCTAACGGCCTCAACAATTTTAACAGGATCATTAACACCTTGATTAACTGTAATATCACGACATTTCTTAGCCTTTAATTCGCTATTGTTTCCATAATTATTCTGATCTATATCATTTATCTTTGCCTTAACAGATATTTTGATTGAAACACTTATTGCGAGACTAAAAGACAATCCCGAAGCAAATAATATTTCACATACTTTAAGGATAAAATCTCGTTCCTTGTTTAATTCGGTAAATACTAAATCAACGATACATGTTGAAACAAACAAAATCAAAAACAAAAAAACCAATATTATAAATAATTTTCTTCCCATATAACTCCTCCATAAACATTCAATTTATTATAACATGAAATCTCAGGCTAATTCAAATCTTATTATATTTTTTCAATTCTTTTTGTTGATGCAATACAAAGACC
>JAILIR010000088.1 GCA_024695185.1 bacterium
GTATCTGTTTGATGATTTCGGACAATAAAATAAAAGGACACATTAGGTATTGAAAACTAATGTGTTTTTTTGTATTTATAAAAATGAAGGAGGAAAAAATATGAGAAAAACCATAAAGCATAAAACATATACCAAGAAAGAAAAGATTCAAATAGTATTACTTTATATTGATCGTCATATGGGACCAACTCAAATAGTTAGAGAGTATGATTTGGCTAATAAGGACGTATTATACAGATGGGTTAAACAATACTTAGAAACTGGAACAATAGTCGATAAGCGAGGTCTTGGAACAAAACATGAAGTTCCTAATAAAGGTAGACCGAAAAAATATCCGGAGAAACCCCTTGAAGAAATGACTAAAGAGGAATTGATTGAAAGATTGAGGATGTATGAAGATATAAAAAAATCCCTAGCCTGTCTGGACGAAAAGCAAAAGAAAAATATGAAGTGATATATTCACTTAAGGAGAAATATTCGGTGAATATGTTATGTAAATTATTCAAATGTTCTAAGAGTGGATACTACTCTTGGGCTCAGGCAGGCAGACCAACATTTAAAGCATTTGACTCTACAACAAACGAATTAATTATAAGAGAATATGATAAGCATCCAGAAAGAGGAATAAGATCAATCAGAATGGTTATAAAAAGAAAATACGGCGTAATATTGACAAATTACACCGTATACCGATACATGCGAATAAATAATTTATCCGCTATTTCACGTAGAAAGAGACATGGATATCCTAAGCTACCACACCACGATATTCCCAATCTTCTACGTAGAGATTTTACCACAAATATGCCAAATAAGAAATGGTCTATTGACATAAGTTATATATTTGCGGTAGATGGATTAAAATATCTATGCGCAATAAAAGATATGTATGACAAGTCAATAGTAGCATATAAAACCTCTAGCTTTATTGACCTAAGATTAGTTTTAGATACAGTCAAAGAGGCAATATCCAAAGTTCCTCATTCACAAAGAAAAGAATTAATTTTACACTCTGATCAAGGATGGCATTTTACAAATCCAACGTACATAGAATTACTAAAAACAAATAGTATTACTCAATCAATATCATATAAAGGATCAAGCGTAGATAACGTTCCAATTGAATCATTCTTCAGTTGTTTAAAATCCGAATGTATATATTTGATTAAAAAAATACGTAAAGATGAAATTGATAAAATAATCGATAATTTCATCTATTATTACAACAATGAAAGATTACAAGAACAAATAAAAGAGCTAACGCCAATTGAATATAGGTCGTTAGCCCTTAAAGTGTCTTTTTAATTATTGTCCGTTTTATTCAAACAGTATCGTTGAGCCTTTTTTTTTATTCTTCAAATGATAACAAGAGAAAATGAAAGCACCGCTTGACCCGGTGCTCTCTTGTTATTCAAATGAATACAGGAGTAGCTAAATGATTTAGCTTCCTACTTTTATTATAAAATATTTTATGATTAAATCAATACTTTGCTTAAGAACTCTTTAAGTCTAGGACTTTGTGGATTATTGAATACTTCATCAGGAGAACCTTGTTCAGCAATTACTCCTTGATCCATAAACATAACTCTTGTTCCAACCTCTTTAGCAAATCCCATTTCATGAGTAACTATAACCATAGTCATACCTGTTTCAGCGATGTCTTTGATTAATTGTAATACTTCACCAACCATTTCTGGGTCTAGGGCAGAAGTAGGTTCATCAAATAACATTACTTTAGGATTCATTGCTAGAGCTCTAACAATAGCAATTCTTTGCTTTTGACCACCTGATAAGGTAGATGGATATTTATCTGCTTTATCTTCTAGTCCAATACGCTTTAATAATTCCATTGCTTTTTCATAAGCAGCATTTTTGATTTCTTCTTTATTCTTATAAGGATAATCAATATATTCAAGCGGAGTTGGATAAATTAATCTATCAATCTTTCTTTCAGCATTCTCGATTTTAGTAGTAAGCTTAACTCTTTGCTTAGTTAATTCTTTATCATAAGTGATAAATTCTTTACCACGTCTTTCAATTACTGATTTAGTTTCAGCCCATTTAGCTTCAACCTCTTCAAGTAATGGTTTAGTTTCTTCGATAATGGCTTTATTATGAGCTTTCTTCTCATCTATCTTTGCATAGATTATATCTTTATTCTTCTCTAACTTGGCATTATATTTATCCATTTTTTTGTTGTTTTTATTTGCTTCCTTCATCATTTGCTTTCCAACAATAACTGGGGCTAACATGATATTTTGTAATACTGTTAGGTTATCAAATAAGTTAAATTGTTGGAATACCATTCCAATATTTCTTCTACAATAATTGATATCAATCTTAAAGTCTGTTAGGTCATTACCTTGGAAAATTATTTGTCCACTTGTTGGATCCTCTAAGACATTTAAACATCTTAGGAAAGTAGACTTTCCTCCACCTGATGGACCAATAATAACAACTTTTTCACCTTCATAGATATTTTCAGTTATACCATTTAATACTTGAAGGTCACCAAAGTTTTTACATAGGTTTGTTATTTTAATTAGAGGTTCAACTTCTTTAATATTATCCATAAACCAAACCTCCTATGCTTTCTTTAGTTTCTTTTCTAGTTTCTTGACTAGTAAAGAAATTAAAATTACTAAGAATAAATATACTAAACCTAACAATATATAAGGAACCATTACTATATATTTGCTTGAAGCTATATTTTGGAAGGCTTTTGTTAAATCTATTACCGCAATGAAACTAACAACAGAAGTTTCCTTGACTAATGTAATAAATTCATTACCTAATGTAGGTAATACATTTTTAAATGCTTGTGGAATTACTACCTTAACCATTGTAATAGGATAACTTAAACCTAAAGCACGTCCAGCTTCAAGTTGTCCTTTATTAACAGAATTAATACCACCACGCATAATTTCACTAATATAAGCACCACTATTAAGTGCAAAAACTGTAACTGCTTCAAAGACTTCGCCTTGAAGATAGATGTTCTTTGTAAAGACTAGATTTGGGAAACTTATTCCAATTAAAGGGAATAAAACGAAATGTATAATAAGTAGTTGGACAACCATTGGCGTTCCTCTAAATATTAGTACATAAAAGTCGCAAATCCTTTGTGGGATCCTCACCGCCCTCTTGTAAGGTGGAGTAACCTTTATAACTGCTATTAAACTTCCTATTATAAATCCAAATATTAAGCCAAATATTGCGATTACTAGCGTTGCTATTAATCCTCTAACTATAATCAGATATCCACCTTCATGAACGAAGAACTTGACGAAAACGTCCCACTCGCTCATAATAATTACTTATCGCCGTTAATACTCTTTGTAATCATTATAGCTGGTTGCTTATCAATAATTACGGCATCAATCTTACCATTCTTTAAATCAGTACAAGCTAATGTACCATTTGAGTATGTAGCTGTAGTTAAGTTTTTGAATCCATCATAACCAAAGTCTTCATCACCTGCAGTATACATATAACCTGTAGTAGCTACTTGTGTGCCAATCTTATAGCTATTCTTTTTAGTTTTTAAAATTGCTTCAATTTCTTCAGCTGTTTTGCCATCGAATTCTGTATTATCTTCAGTAGTGATTAGTACTTGAGCTGATTCATAATATTCTTCTGAGAAATCGAATTTTAGTTTTCTTTCATCAGTAATTGTTAAACCTGCCATAGCGATATCTGCTGTTTCTGCTTCTACAGAAGCTAAAACTGCATCGAATTCCATATCATCAATGTATAACTTTTTACCTAGCTTAGTAGCTAACTTAGATGCGATTTCCATATCAATACCAGATAAAGCAGTACCTGTAGCTTGGTATTCAAATGGTGGGAATTGAGCATTTGTTGCTACAACTAAGCATCCTTCTTTAGATGCAGGGTTAGTATAAGTGAAAGTAGCATTTCCATTGAAGTATGAGTTGATTAGAGTATCTAAATCACCACTTGCCTTCATATCAGTAAGTAATTCATTTACTGATGCTAGTAATTCACTATTTCCTTTCTTTACTGCATATGCATAACTTTCAGCAGTTAATTCTACATCAATAACTTTTAGTTTAGCTTTCTTTCCACAAGCAGCTAAACAAATAGCACAACTAATAGTTAATACTAAAGTTGCTAAAATTGTAAATAATTTTTTCATTTTTTCTATCTCCTTATTAATAATATTTAACAAAAGAAAAGAGCCTACAAGGCTCTATCATAACAAAAATATACTCATACACCAGAAGTCTGGTGTAATCTTTGCTATAATCAAGAAGCCTTGAAAAAGAAAAAACCACACCAAGTGGTTTAAAGCTGTAAAATATACTCATGCATATTCAAGGTGCAATCTTTACAAAACTCACTTGGATCTTTTCTCAAGTTATGCTCCTATTTTAATACCTTTAGGCCATAAAGTCAACTATTTTCCCACTTTTTGTTTTAAAATAGCGTTTTCACTTTGCCTTTATTTATTACTATATTTTTTGGTATAATAGTAATAGAGGTGGTATTATGGCACTAAGCGACGATATAGTAAAAACATTAGAAACTTTCTATAAGAGTTGTAAATATGAAAGATTCATGTTTAAATACCAAAGTTATATGGATAACAAAAAACTAAATAATGAAATTAAAAATTATTTAAGAATATTAAACACTAACTTTAGTATTAACTATTAGTTGTGCTATTTGTTTAGCT
>JAILIR010000095.1 GCA_024695185.1 bacterium
CTTTCTCTTAGCTGTCCATCATGAAAACTTTTAGCAGTTTCATATGCTTTAGTTATTATTTCAACTTCATCTGGATTATAATTTTTTATTTTCTTAATTAGATCTTCAAATGTTATATTCATAAAAACCTCCTAAAGAAAAAAACCGCAAAACACTATTTGCAGTCATTAACATTTATTACATAGGAAAGGCTTGAACTATAAGTTCTACTATTCATAATAATAAACATTTTATTAATATAACAAAACCTACCCATAATAAACTTCCTTTTCGATAACTTTACTCTTTTTTTACCTATTTGTCAACAAATAATTAAATATTATTATTTAAAAAGGCATTTTCATATTACCATTAGACATTTGCTTCATCATTTTTTTCATTTGATCAAATTGAGTTAATAATTTATTTACTTCTTGAACTGATAATCCACATCCTTTGGCAATTCTTGTTTTTCTACTTGCTTTAATAATATCTGGATTTCTTCTTTCTCTTGGTGTCATAGATTGAATAATTGCTTCAATATGAGCCATTTGTTTTGGATCAATTTTTACATCATTTAATCCCATTTTTCTAGCACCAGGTATCAATTTAATTAAATTTTCAAGTGGACCTAATTTTTTTATTTGCTTAAATGAACTTAAAAAATCCTCTAAATCAAATTTCCCTTTTTGCAGTTTCTGGGCTGTTTTTAAAGCTTCATCTTCATCAATCACGCTTTCAGCTTTTTCAATCATGCCCATTAAATCGCCCATATCTAAAATACGATTAGCCATTCTTTCTGGATAGAACTCTTCTAATCCATCCATTTTTTCAGATACACCAATATATTTAATTGGTATATTAGTTAAGTGTCTAATTGATAAGGCAGCTCCACCTTTAGTATCACCATCTAACTTAGTTAAAATAGCACCAGTTAAAGGTAATTTCTCATTAAATCCTTTAATTACATCTACAGCACTTTGACCTGTCATACTATCTACTACAAGTAATATTTCATTTGGATTAACTTCTTTATTAATGTTTTCTAGTTCTAACATTAATTCTTCATCTATTTGTAATCTACCTGCAGTATCTATTAAAACATAATCAAAATGATTTTCTTTTGCATAACTAATTGAGTCTTTACTTATAGTAACTGGGTCTTTATCTTCACTAAATACTTCGATATTTAATTCTTTACCTATTTGCTTTAATTGATCTATAGCAGCTGGTCTATATATATCACAAGCAACTAATAAAGGTTTCTTATTATATTTTTTTCTTAGCAATAACGCTAATTTACCAATAGATGTTGTTTTACCTGTACCTTGTAAACCTACCATCATAAGTATAGATGGTTTGCCATCAGTATATAAAGGTGCCTTATCTCCACCTAATAATTCTACTAATTCATCTTTAACTATTTTAACAAATACTTCACTTGGTTTAAGTGATTTAGCTACTTCTTCACCTAAAGCCTTTTCCTTTACATTATTAGTAAATTCCTTTACAACATCATAGTTTACATCTGCCTCTAATA
Source organism: bacterium (assembly GCA_024695185.1). Lineage (GTDB taxonomy): Bacteria > Bacillota_I > Bacilli_A > Acholeplasmatales > JAEDCM01 > RGIG10196. The sequence continues at coordinate 1,520 of JAILIR010000095.1, forward strand.
AAGCAAGACGAATTTCTCTCATAATTTCACTAATATTATCTTCTGTAATCTTACCATAGCCTTTTATCTTATTAATCGCATTAGTAAGTCTATCTCCTAAACTTTCAAACATGTTTATCACCTATTTAATTATATCATATTAAGTATTTAATATAAAGAAAAAACAGTACTATTGATGTACTGTCCATGTATTTATAATATCACAGTTTGAAGATTGTGGAGCTGGATCTGGCATTTTCATTTTAATAATCATTGGTATTTTAAATGCTGGTCCAAAAGCAACACATGTACCTGGTTGTAAACTCTTTTGTTTTTCAACTATATCAGCTGAAATATTAGGTAACATCTTCTTAACATAATCGATATCTCTTGGGTGTGTTAATTTAAATATCATAAAGTTAGAAACTTGTGAAATAACTGTTTCAGAAAGTTCAACTGGTCTTTGTGATATTAAATCTAGAATAACACCATATTTTCTACCTTCCTTAGCAACACGTTCAAAGATATTATAACCTAGTAAATATAAGTCATTATCATTTTGAACA
>JAILIR010000103.1 GCA_024695185.1 bacterium
CTTTAAATGAAATAATGGATATAATTAATTATTCAACATATAAGGATGTATTTGAATACTATAAATCAGTTCAAGATGAACTAATTGGTAGTATTAGTGGAAGTGTTAAAAAGAGTATTACTAAGGTTAAAAAAGAAAATGAAGATATTGAGCTTAAAAAGCTTGCTATGGAGCTAGCTTTAAAAGCTAATATATATAAAACAGTTTCTGAAAAGATTATTTCTTTACTCGAAGAAAAGAAATATGAAGAAATTGAAAAGCTTAAAAAAGATGTATTAAAAAAGTGATTCAAACGAATCACTTCTTTTTTTATTCAAAATTATCTTTTAGAATGTATAGGATACCTATAGTTCCTTTTCCACAGTGAGATGAAATTACACATCCTGCGAAAGTTTCCATAATAGGAATATCAGTTTTTTCTTTTAATTTCTCAATTATATATGGAGAATATTCATCACCAAGTGAATGAGTAACCATAATATAATCAGTATTCATATTTGGCAAATCATTAATAGCTTCTTCGATCATTACATCAATAGCTGAATAGAATTTTCCACGAGGCTTTTTATGCACATACATACTACCATTTTTAACTCTAATAAATGGTTTAATCTTTAGGATTGTACCAAATATTTTTGATAAGGCACTACATCTACCACCCTTATATAAATAATCCATAGATTTAATAACAAATCCACCCTTTACTTTTGGAGCTAATTCATCTATTAATTCTTTTATTTCTTTAGCCGACTTTCCTTCATCTCTAAACTTACAAGCCTTTAATACTAGTAAACCAATATCACTTGATAAGTTTAAGGAATCAGATACTAAAACTCTACCTTCATCAAATTCGCTTGCTGCTGTTAAAACATTTTGCATGTTAACACTCATCTTACTGCTGATACCTGTATAGAATATATCACAGCCTTCTTCAATAAATGGAGTGAAGGCATTAATAAAATCAGCAACTGTTGCAGCACTAGTCTTAGGCATTATTCCTGTTTTTTCAACTTTTTCATATAACATTGGTGAAGTCATATCAACACCATCTTTAAAAGATTCATCTTTGAAATTAACATATAATGGTATTACATGAATATCATGCTCCTTAATAGTTTCAGGCATAAGATCACATGTACTATCAGTAAAAATAACTACCTTATTCATATTACCCTCCTAAAAGTTCATTAAGCTTTTTTTCAAATCTTAAATCATCATCATTAGTCCTTTTTCTTGGGCCTTTGATTTTAACTTTATTTCTTAATTTGCTTCCAATATATCTTGCTTCAAGTAATGTATCAATATTGGAATTGTCGATAACAAAGCCATTATTGTGTAATACTGTTGCACCTTTAGATAAAACTAATGTAGCCAGTCCATAGTCTTGAGTAACGATTATATCATCTTTATTACAATCATTGCCTATCTTTAAATCAACACTATCTTTACCCTTGTCACAGTATATTATTTTGGCATAATCGCTATCATATTCATGTGCATAATCCATATATATTATACAACATATCTCATATTTTTGACATACTTTTATAGCAATCTCTTTTATTGGAGAAGCATCCCCATCAATTAAAACTCTCATTAATCAATCTTTTTATATTCACCAACATACTTAGCAGCTGGTCTAATAATCTTATTGCAATATAATTTATCTTCTACATTATGAGCTAACCAACCAACCATTCTTGCACATGCAAATATTGGTGTATATAAAGCTCTAGGTATATTTAGTAGTTTATAAGTTAAGCCACTATAGAAGTCAACATTTGCACATGTATGAAAATTAGGCCCTTTTCTCTTCTTTAATTCTTCAATAGCAATACGTTCAAATCTATCATATAAATCAAATAAATCCAGTTTATCCTTCATAATAGCTAATTCTTTTGATTTAGCCTTTAAAAGAATAGTTCTAGGATCACTTAAAGTATATACGGCATGACCAATACCATAAATTAAGCCACTATTATCATAGAATTGCTTATCTAATAACTTATTAGCAATCATTCTTAAATCATCATCACTTGCATTAACGCCTACGGCATTAATAACTTCAGCCATCATATCTTCTACAGCACCATTAGCTCCACCATGACGTGGTCCTTTTAATGAACCTAAAGATGCAGTCATTGCTGAATAGATATCAGTTCCAGTAGAAGCAACTACAACGTTAGCAAAGGCACTATTGTTACCTCCACCATGCTCCGCATGGATCATTAAAGCTAAATCTAGTGTTTCAGCTTCCATTTGGTTGAATGCACCATGGTTTCTTGACATATATAATAAGTTTTCAGCAATAGAGAAATCCTTTCTAGGTCTTCTAATGTGAAGTGTCTTATAGTCAATATAATGACGTTTAGCTTGTAATGAATAAGATACAATTGAAGGTAATTTAGCAATAATAGAAATACCCTTTTGTAGTGTTTGAAGTGGATCTGTATTATCAGGATCATTATCAAATGTGTATAAAGCTAGAATTGAACGCATAATATGGTTCATTAAGTTTTCACTTACACCACGAGTAATAATATTATTGATAAATTCTTGTGGTAATTCATAGCAATCAGAAATGATTTGCTTAAATTGTTCAAATTCTTCATCATTTGGCAGTCTACCAAATAATAGTAAATAGCAAGTCTTTTCATACCCATATACTGATTTATCTAATCTAGCTAAGTCAAAAATATCAACACCTCTAAAAGATAGTCTTCCTTCAGTATCTATTTTATTGCCGTTTTCATCAATTGAATAACCATGAACATTGGCAACCTTAGTTAATTCGACTAATACACCAGTACCATTGGCATTTCTTAAACCTTTCTTTACATTGAACTTTTCATATAAATCATTTTCAATATTACCAAGTTCAAGTAATTCTTTATATTTGTCTTCAACAAATTCACTTTTTAAGTTTATCACTTTAATCCCTCCTATAAAGTGTTTAGAAGGCCACCAGCATTGATTAACTTAATTTCTTTTTCAGTTAATCCATGTGAAACCATAAATTCATAACCCTTTGTCTTATTTATAACTTTTATATCTTTTCCTACTTCTAACTTTAAGTCGTTAAATAATAATTCATCAAATTGGCTAATCTTATCGTAATCAGCTTCACTAACAAATGTTAATGGCATAATACCAAAATTGATTAAGTTTTGTCTATGGATTCTAGCAAATCCTTTAGCGATAACAGCTCTAATACCTAAGTATCTAGGAGCTATTGCAGCATGTTCTCTAGATGAACCTTGTCCATAGTTATTACCACCAACAATAATTCCACCATTATTTTCGTTACAGTTTTTCTTGAAGTTTTCATCTACCTTGTAGAATACGAATTCACTAATCTTTTCAATATTGCTTCTATAAGGTAATACCTTACTTCCTGCAGGCATAATGTGGTCAGTTGTAATATTATCTTCAACCTTTAAAATAACCTTCTTATCTAAAGATTCAGGTAATTTATCAAATTTAGGTAATGGTTTAATGTTTGGTCCTAAGATTATTTCACTAGTCATAGTAGGTTTAATAATCATAGAATCATCTACAAGGAATTTAGATGGTTTATCAAATAAATCTAAATCCATTCCATATGGAGATGAAATATAACCATTAACGGCACTAATAGCAGCAAGCTCAGGGCTTACTAAATATACTTGTGCAGAGTTTGTTCCACTTCTACCATAGAAGTTTCTATTAAATGTTCTTAAACTTACTGCATCTGTACAAGGAGCTTGTCCCATACCAATACATGGTCCACAAGCAGATTCTAATATTCTAGCACCTGCAGATAATAATACAGATAAAATACCTGATTCAGTAATCATTTCAAGTACTTGCTTACTTCCTGGAGCTATACCTAAAGAAACGTCTTTATGAACGTGTTTTCCTTTAAGAATAGATGCTACTTTAATAAAGTCATAGTAGCTTGAGTTTGTACAGCTACCAATTAAAACTTGGTTAACCTTAGTTCCTTCAAGTTCTGATACTTCTTTAACATTATCAGGACTATTTGGACATGCTAACATAGGCTTTAATGTAGATAAATCTATTTCAATAACTTCATCATAGATGGCATCTTTATCAGCTTCAAGTCTAACGAAGTCATTTTCTCTATTTTGTTTCTTTAAGAAATCTAGAGTATTATCATCAGATGGGAAAATACTAGATGTAGCACCTAGTTCAGCACCCATGTTTGTGATAGTTGCTCTTTCAGGAATTGATAAGCTTAATACACCATCTCCTGAATATTCAATAACTTTATTTACTCCACCTTTTACAGTCATAACCTTTAATACATATAAAATAATGTCTTTAGCAGCTACTCCTTTAGGTAGTTTATTGTGTAATTTAACATTTACAACCTTAGGCATTACCATAGGGAAAGGCATACCAGCCATTGCACATGCAACATCTAGTCCACCAGCACCAATTGCTAAGCTTCCCATACCACCAGCTGTAGGTGTATGTGAGTCAGATCCAAGTAATGTGTAACCAGGATGAGCAAATCTTTCTAAGTGTACTTGATGGCAAATACCATTACCTACTCTTGAAAAATAAATTCCATGCTTATCTGCTACAGATTGTAAAAATCTATGATCATCAGCATTCTCAAAACCATTTTGAAGCGTGTTATGATCAACATAACTTACTGATAGTTTAGTTTTAACTTTTCCAATACCAATTGACTCTAGCTCTAAATAAGCCATAGTACCTGTGGCATCTTGCGTTAATGTTTGATCAATAACTAAATTAATCTTTTCTCCTCTAATAAGTGGATCAGTTGTATGATTCTTAATGATTTTTTCTACTAATGTTAATCCCATAATTATAACCTTCCTTTTAAAACATATACAATATGTATTATATCATA
>JAILIR010000170.1 GCA_024695185.1 bacterium
TAATGTTGGATTTAAGTATATAGGAATTCATAAAAAGGATTATCTAAATTATGATAATAAATACAAGGATTGTAAAAGATTTAGATTACTTAAGACTGATTATATGGAGGGTTAGTTATGGATATTAAATATGATCACAAAAAAGTAGAAGAAAATAAATATGATTTCTGGTTAAAGGGAGGATTCTTTACTGCTGGAGATAAGAGTAAGAATCGTTACTGTATAGTAATACCACCACCAAATGTAACTGGTAAATTACATTTAGGACATGCTTGGGATACTACATTACAAGATATCATTATTAGAAGGAAAAGAATGCAAGGCTTTGATACTTTATGGCTACCTGGTATGGACCATGCAGCTATAGCTACAGAAGTTAAAGTAGTAAATAAGTTAAAAGAAGAGGGCATTAATAAATATGATTTAGGTAGAGAAGGCTTCCTAAAAAGAGCATGGGAATGGAAAGATGCATATGCCTTAAATATTAGACAACAATGGGCTAAATTAGGCTTATCACTTGATTATACTAAAGAAAGATTTACTTTAGATGAAGGCTTAAAGCATGCTGTTGAAAAAGTATTTATAGACTTCTATAAGAAAGGCTTTATTTATAGAGGAGAAAAGATTATTAACTGGGATCCACTAAGCCAAACAGCCTTATCAAATGAAGAAGTTATCTATAAAGACATTCAAGGTGCTTTCTATCATTTAAAATATTATCTAGAAAATAGTGATGAATATCTAGAAGTAGCAACAACTCGTCCTGAAACTCTATTCGGTGATACTGCTGTTGCTGTTAACCCTGAAGATGAAAGATATAAACATTTAATTGGTAAAAATGTTATTTTACCAGTTGTAGGTAAGAAGATTCCAATTGTTGGTGATGAACATGCTGATCCAGCATTTGGTACTGGTGTTGTTAAAATTACTCCAGCTCATGACCCTAATGACTACGAAGTAGGTAATCGTCATAACTTACCTAGAGTAAAAGTAATGAATCCTGATGGAACAATGAATGAAAATGCCTTTAAGTATAAAGGAATGGATAGATTTGAATGTAGAGAACAATTAGTAGATGATTTACAAGAATCAGGAATACTAATTAGCATTGAACCAATCGTTCATAGTGTAGGACACTCTGAAAGAACTGGTGTAATGGTTGAACCATACTTATCTAAACAATGGTTTGTTAAGATGGATGAACTAGCAAAAAATGTTTTAGAAAACCAAAAGGATGAAGATAAGAAGGTTAATTTCTATCCTCAAAGATTTGAAAAGATCTTAAGCCACTGGATGGAAGACTGCCATGATTGGTGTATTTCTAGACAATTATGGTGGGGTCATAGAATTCCTGCATGGTATAAGGGTGAAGAAATTAAGGTACAAGTAGAATGCCCAGGTGATGGTTGGGTACAAGATAATGATGTCTTAGATACTTGGTTCTCATCAGCATTATGGCCATTTGCAACACTTGGTTGGCCAGATAGTGATGAATTAGTTAAGAAATTCTATCCAACAGACTGTTTAGTTACAGGTTATGATATCATTTTCTTCTGGGTATGTAGAATGGTATTCCAAGGACTAGAATTCATGAAGGAACGTCCATTTAAGGATTGTCTAATCCATGGTTTAATTAGAGATAAGAACGGTAAAAAGATGAGTAAATCTCTAGGTAATGGTGTAGATCCAATGGATGTAATTGATAAGTATGGATGTGATTCACTTCGTTTCTTCTTAACATCTAACTCAGCTCCTGGTATGGACTTAAGATTTGATACTGAAAAGGTTGAAGCTGGTTGGAACTATATTAATAAGATTTGGAATATAAGCCGTTATATTCTAATGAATACAGAAGATATTAAAGAAATTAATGTTGATTTCAATAACTTAAATGAAAGTGCTAAATGGATTATCACTAAGTTAAATAACTTAATCAAAGAAGTAGATAAGAACTATGATAAATATGAATTTGGTCTAGTTTCTAAAGATATCTATAACTTTGTATGGGATGATTTTGCATCTAAATATATTGAAATTACAAAAGTTGATTTAGCT
>JAILIR010000178.1 GCA_024695185.1 bacterium
GTGATCAGATTTATAGATTAGGAGATCTTCCTATAAATGATGATCAAGAAGATTATAATAATAAAATATATGAGCTAGCAAACAAAAGAGATAAAACACTTAATAGAATAATAGATAATAATCTAATTGTTCTAGGCATCTTAGTGATTTTATCTCTTTTGTTTGCTAGCTCATATATTTTATTATTATAATCTTCTTGATCATCATTTATAGGAAGATCTCCTAATCTATAAATCTGATCACTACCATTAGTACATGCATATAAAACAAATGTGTGATCTCTAACCTTAACATCTATAGCATAAATAGATACAAGTGTTACACTTAAAGCTTCTATTTCAACATCTCCATTATATTGTTCTTTTTTTATTTTATTAACGGGGTAAGTTATATTATCTTTATAAACATTATTTAAGATATTATTTTTTAGAATATTTAATACCTCATCATCTATTACTAAAGAATTAAGTTCTTTATTCTCTAATGGAATAATAGATGATTTATCTAAATTTTGACTATTAATAAAATCAGCGTATTTTGGATCAACAAAAGTAGAATCAGAAATTCCACTTATAGAGCCAAAATCTCTAACCCACTCCGTTTCTGTTTTATAGCTAGTTGAATAACTACTTTGACTAGTACCATCAGAATATTTAGTGGTTTTTTTCGTTGTATAAGCTACTTGCTTATCATAGCCTAAAAGTCTTGAATAATTGATATTTGCGATACCCTTTGCGCTAATAATAGGAATATCTATTTTATTTACTTGACTAAATATGGCTTCATCAAAGATATATGGAGGACATAAGTATTCATCCCTTAAATACTTAAGACAACCACTAAAGAATTCTTCTTTAGAATATAAGTCACTATATCTATATCCACTTTGAAAATGTAAGTCACTCATCTTATTCCTTCTTTCTAAAAGAATTCCAAACAAATTAATTTTAACACTATTTTTTACCGAATACAATCTAAAAATAGCCGAATACCTTAAATCTATTTTAATTGATTTTTATATTAATATAATAGAAGTTGAGGTGAGGGTAATGGAAATTATCAAAGTAGAAAATGTATGCAAGAATTATAAAGATATAAAAGCTTTAAACAATGTCAGCTTAACAATTAATGAAGGAGAATTATATGGGCTTTTAGGAGTTAATGGCGCAGGTAAAACGACACTACTTAAAATATTAAGTGGTTTAACTGATATGACAAGTGGAAGCTTTAGTGTATGTAATTACGCAAATAAAGAAATGGATGAAATAAAAAAAATATTAGATATATCCCCACAAGAAAGTGCCGTAGCTTTAAATTTAACCGTTTTAGAAAACCTAAAATTCTTCCAAGACTTATATAATCAAAAAGATGATGAATATTTAAAGCAAATAATAAATGATTTAGGACTTTCTGAGGTAACTAAGCAAAGAGCAAAGACTTTATCAGGAGGATACCTTAGAAGATTATCAATAGCTTTAGGCTTAATATCTAAACCTAAAATATTACTATTAGATGAACCAACACTAGGACTAGATGTACTAGCTAGAAGAGAGTTATGGAATATAATTAATAAGTTTAAAGGTAAAATCACTATTATACTTACATCACACTATTTAGAAGAAATAGAAGCCTTATGTGATAGAGTATCTATTATGTCTAAAGGTAATCTACTTGTTGAAGGAACAATAGATGAAATAAAGAATAAGGCAAATGAAACATCTTTTGAAGAAGCATTTGTTAAGATTGTAGGAGGTGCTATTAATGAATAAAGCAATTCTATTTACAAAAAGAAACTTAAAAGAAATGAAAAGAGATCCTCTAGTTTATATATTTTGCGCAGGATTCCCTATTGCGATGGTTTTATTATTCCAAGTAATATTACATTATGCACCAGATGGTAAAGTAGCTATATTTGAAGTAAAAAGCTTAATACCTGGTATTATGGTATTTTCTTATTCATTACTTATGTTAATGTCATCTCTATTAATTTCAAAAGATAAATCAACAGCTTTTTTAAAAAGATTATACACTTCTCCAATGAAGAGTAAAGATTATATAATTGGCTATTTTATCCCCTTTTTCATAATTGGCTTAATTCAATCAGTTATATGTATTATACTAGGCTATATCTTTGGAGCAACATCTAGTGCAGGATTTATTCCTTTTTATAAAGCCTTACTTTTAATACTTGCGATGATACCTATTATGACTATAAATATTTTTATTGGATTAATATTTGGAGCTATTTTAAATGATAAAGCAGCTCCTGGTATATCATCTATATTTATTTCTTTAAGTGGTATTATTGGTGGATGCTGGATGCCACTAGAAACTATGGGAGATTTTGAAAAAGTATGTAGTATTTTCCCTTTTTACCCATCAGTATATTTAGGTAGATGTATTACTCACGCAAGCCATGCATTAACTGATGAGCTTGGTAATACTACTTATTATTTATTTAGTGATAGAGGCTTATTATTTATCATAATCACATTTGCTTATTTAATAGTTATAGGCTTATTAACACTTTTATTTTTCAATAAAAGATTAAAAAAAGACTGTTAGTATTGTATAATCTTTATAGGAGGTAAGTCCTATGAAGTGTTATACATATATAGAAAAAGTTGATGAAGAAAAAGTATTAATATACGCAAGTGAAAGAACAAAACTAATTGATGAAATAGAATCATTAGTTACATCAAGTGATATCAATATAACAGGTACATATAATGATGAAATCATTAAAATTGATATAACTGATGTAAGTTGTTTCTTATCAGAAAACAATAAAGTATTTGCGCTTATAAATGATAAGAAATATCAAATTAAACAAAGATTATATCAAATAGAAGAAATGAATTTAGAATCATTCATTAAAATAAACCAATCATGCTTAGCTAATAAAAAGAAAATCAAAAAGTTTGAATCAACTATTGGTGGAAGCTTAAAGGTTGTTTTTAAGAATGGTTATATTGATTATATATCTAGAAGAGAATTAAAAAATGTTAAGCAAAGGATGGGGTTATAATATGAACTATTCTGTAAAAGAATTCTTAAAACGTGGCTTAATGTTTTCTGGCTTAGGCCCAATAGTAGCAGGAATAGTATATTTATGTATAGAAAAATCAGGAACAGAACTAAATTTAAGTGGTTCAACAATGCTTTTAGCTATAATCACAACCTATATAATTGCCTTTGTTCATGCTGGTAGTTCTATATTTAATACTATAGAACATTGGTCTAGAGTAAAAGGCTTACTCTTCCAATTAATTAGTATTTATGTTGTTTATACAGCAGGTTATTTAATTAATAGTTGGCTTCCTCTTAAGATAGAAGTTATAATAATATATACAGTTATATTTATAGTAGCTTTCTTAAGTGTATGGCTTACAGTATTCTTTATAACTAAGAGTGTAACTAAAAAGCTAAATGATAAATTAAATAATAGTTTGGAGGAATAATTGTGATTAATAATTCATTTGATACATCAAAGCCTTTATTTGGACCTAAAGATTCCTATGATAGTGTAGGAATTAAGCCAATAGAAAAAATAACTGATAAATGTATTGTTACTTATTCAGTACAAGTTAAAGATGAAATCTTAAAAAAATACACTAATAGAAAAGTAGCCTTTAGTGGTACAGCTAATGGATTAATAGATGTGTATTACTTAGAAGAAATAAACACTCTATTCTATATGTCACCTGTATGTGCACCTACAGCTGTAGCAACCTTAGAAGAAATAAGCTATATAACTGGTGCCACTAACTTTATCTTTTTTGGATCTTGTGGAATATTAGATAATAATGCTAAAGATAAAGTTATAATACCTAAAAAAGCATATAGAGATGAAGGAAATTCATATCATTATGTTTTGTTAGGTAATATAACTTTATCTTTAGCA
>JAILIR010000042.1 GCA_024695185.1 bacterium
TAAATATTCCATTATTTATCTTCTTCTTCTGAATCTAAATCATTAAAGAAAGATTCGATAGCATCATCAAGTAGATCCCATTCCTTATCAGTTTCGATGTCTAATAATTCACCGATACCGTCTCCTTCTTCAGTGTATCTAGCAGCACTAATATCTTCAGAATCACCGATTTGAAATACTACATAATTATTATCTCCATAACCTTCTAGGTTACAAGTAAATAAGATTTGGCATTCAATTTCCTTACCATCTTTTTCAAATACTAATACATTTTCAGCTAGTTTTTCGCTCATTATATCACCTATCCTTTATAATCTAAATAGCCTTGTAAAATTATTACAGCGGCTAATTCATCCTTGTGTTCCTTACGTTTTTTTCTACTTGTGTTATTCATAAGCATAACTCTATTAACTTCCATAGAAGTTGTTCTTTCATCCCATAAAACTACCTTAACATTAACTTTTTCTTCCATTTTAGCTTTAAAGTCTTCACTTATTTTAGCTCTAATCCCTATATCATTATTCATATGCTTAGGGTACCCTAAAACAACTACATCTATTTTTTCTTTATTAATTATTCCAACTATATGATTTAAACAAGCTTCATAATCATCTTCGTTAAATCTATATGTTTCATAAATAGATGCGATTATACCACTAGATATACTAACTCCACAAGTTTTACTTCCTAAATCTAATCCTAAATATTTCATTATTTAATTTCATCCTTAATAGCATCTAGTGCTTCATCTACTTTAGTAATATCTTTACCACCAGCATTAGCCATATCAGGACGACCTCCACCATTACCACCAGTAATGATTGCGGCCTTCTTAACTAAAGCTCCAGCATTTAAACCGATATTATTCTTACATACGAATAATAACTTTTCATCAATAACTGATGCAACAAAGACAATACCACTACCCATTTTATTAAGTAGAGCATCTACTAATTGCTTTAAGGCATCCATTGAAATTCCTTCAACCTTACAAATTAGCTTATTACCATCAATAAATTTATCATAAGCACTTAAATTAGATAAAGCATTTTGTGCTTTCTTTCTATTTAATTCTTTTTCTAATTCTTTTACGCTATTCTTTAATTCATCTAAAGTTTTTCTATAATCGATAACTACTTCATAGCTAGCTTCTTTATAGCACTTAGGAGTATAGTTAAATACTAAATCAATATTGTTTTCTTTAGCAGTAGCTATAATCTTATTAGCCTTATCTACAAGCATCTTAATTTCATTTTCTTGGTTAACTAAATGCTTCTTTAACTCTGTTAAAGCATCACTTCCTGTTACAGCAGTAACTCTAAATATTCCAGAACCAATTGATTCAACAGATGCGATAGCATAATCAATAATATCTTTAGTATTCTTAACATGAGTTCCACCACAGAATTCCTTAGAATAAGTCATATCAACTACTCTAACTACTTCACCATACTTTTCACCAAATAGGGCTTCTGCACCTAATTTCTTGGCTTCAGCAATAGGTAATTCTAGTGTATTTACAGCTAAGCCTTCTTTAATCTTTTCTTTAACTATTTTTTCAACCTTTAAGATTTCTTCATCCTTTAAGTTAGCATAGTTATTGAAGTCAAAACGCATAATTTCACTTGAAACTAAGCTACCTTGTTGATGAACATGTTCACCAAGTACATCCTTTAAAGCTCTTTGTGTTAAGTGAGCAGATGAGTGGTTAGCCATAATCTTAAATCTATTTTCTTTATCTACAGAGGCAGTAACCTTATCATTTTCTTTAAATGAGTTGTTATCTAAAACATGTAGGTGTTGTCCATTAGGTAATTTAACTACATCCTTTACTTCTATACCATTAATAGTACCTAAGTCAGCAACTTGACCACCCATAGTTGCATAGAATGGTGTTTCTTCTAACACTACACCTTCAGCAAATGATTTAATTACTTTAGTTTCAATACTTAACTTATCATATCCAACAAACTTAGATACTCCTGTGAAGTTTAAGTATTCTTCATTTTGACTTTTCATAGATTCAACATTTTCTCTAGCATTTCTACTAGTTTCTTTTTGCTTTTTCATGCATTCTTTAAATCCATCTAAGTCTACTGTGATTTTATTATCTTCAGCATATTCAATTGTTAATTCAATAGGGAATCCATAAGTGTCATATAACATGAAAGCATCAGCACCACTTATTTCTTTAACTCCTGATTTAACAATATCACTAATTCTCTTTTCTCCACCATTTAGAGTTTCTAAGAACTTTTCTTCTTCTTGTTTAATAATTTTCTTAACAATTTCTTTCTTGCCTTCAATATATGGATAGAATGATTTCATAACATCTACTACTACATCAACTATTTCATATAAGAATGGCTTATTAATACCTAACTTTTTAGCATGCTTACAAGCTCTTCTTAAGATTCTTCTTAGTACATAGCCTCTACCTTCATTAGATAGAATAGCACCATCACTAATTGCGAAAGTTAATGTTCTAATATGATCGGCAATAACCTTAAATGACATTTGTCCATCATATTTAACACCACTAATTTCTTCAATCTTCTTCATGTATGGCATGAATAAGTCAGTTTCATAGTTAGTTTTAGTTCCTTGCATTACACAGCACATTCTCTCTAAACCACTACCTGTATCAATGTTTTTACTTGGTAGTTCTGGATAGTCTTTTCTATCTAGTCCTTCTTTAGAGTTGTATTGTGAGAATACTATATTCCATATTTCAATGAATCTATCATTTTCAATATCTTGTTCAATTAATTCTTTTCCACGCTTATCATAAGCTTCACCACGGTCAAAGAAAATTTCTGTATCAGGTCCACATGGTCCTTCACCAATCTCCCAGAAGTTTCCATCTAGTGGAATCAAATGATCTGGACTTACTCCTAAGCTAATCCACTTGTTTCTAGCATCAAGGTCATCAGTATAGTGAGTAATGTATAATTTATCTAAAGGCATTTCATAGCGTTTAGTTAATAATTCAAAACCAAACTCTATAGCTTCATTTTTAAAGTAATCACCAATTGAGAAGTTTCCTAACATTTCAAAGAATGTATGGTGTCTTGCTGTTAGACCAACGTTTTCTATATCGTTAGTTCTTACACACTTTTGAATATTTGTGATTCTAGGATTGTTTGGCTTTTCTGAACCATCAAAATATTTCTTTAGTGGAGCAACCCCTGCATTAATCCATAGTAATGTCGCATCATTCATAGGTACAAGTGGTGCACTCTCTTCAATGTGATGTCCTTTCTCCTTAAAGAAGTTTAGCCATATTTCTCTAATTTCTTTTGCTGTTAAATATTTCATATTTATCACACTCCGAGTTATTATTTTATCATATTTAATTAATAAATAAAAGTTTATTTATTAAGAATTTCAAAAAAATGTATAAAAAAAGAAGTGTATATCCTACACTTCTAAATTATTATTATCGCTTGTTTGCGCTATTTCCTCTATATTTTCATTACTCTCTTTAGCTTCAACTTTTTCATTATCATAAAGCATATATATTGCTTTATTAACAAAGAATGTAACAGTTAATACTACTACTCCAAGCAACATATTAAATGGTATAACCGCAAATATAATATACTTTATCATGTAGTTATCAGCTGTAACTCCAGGTATGATATGTAAGGCACCAACAAGGGCATTTACATTATCACCAAAATATAGTTTTAAGTATAGTGGTATAGCATAGAATACATTTAAAATTACACCCATAAATACCCATGTTACTAAACACATTAGTAAAGCAAATATAGATTTTTTAGGTTCCTTAAGTTTTAGGTTACTATATACTAAGCTACTAGCTATAACAGTAAAACCACCAAGCATTAAATCCATTACTTCTCCTACACCTGCTGTTATACTTCCTTCAATGATGACATTACCAAAATATCTTAGTAAAACACAAAGTCCTCCATGAATAGTTCCACAAGCAAAACCACAAATAATTATTGGCAACATACTAAAATTAATCTCTAGGAAGCTTGGGAAGAAGGGTAGAGAAAACTTAGGAAATAAATATAGTAGGACTGACATTGCTGCAAATATTGATGTAAGTATCATTTTTTTAACTCTATTATCCATAAATATCACTCCTTTAAAATAAATAAAAGCCCGTCGTTAGGGCTTTTCTCATACAAAAAATAATATAAAATATTTTTCTTCATCTAGACTTTACTATCGGTTTTGGAATTTCACCAAATCAGCTTTACGCTCAAGGACTTTACCTCCGGTCTGGAATTTCACCATGCCCTAAAATATTTATTTCAACTATTATTCTATACTTAATTTTTTAAATGTCAAGTTATTTTATAATATATTTTTTATCCATAAATTCAATTAGTCTTTCTTTATATAAAGCACCTATTGCTCTTTTGTATGCTTTTTTAGACATATTGAACTTTTCTAGTATAAATTCAGGTGTTACATCTTCATAAATAAACTTATGTTCTTTTAGATAAGCTAGTACTACTTCCTTATCCTTATCAATCATATTTTCTTTATTTTCTAGAGTAGTTGAATGTATTCCACGTTCATCTATTCTAGTTACCTTTACTTCTACTTTTTCACCTAAAGATAATATTGATCTAACTTGTGTTTTATGTAGATAGATGATACTTAAATTGTCTGTATATAAAATATAACCTTCATTATTTATTCTAGATACATAACAAGTTATATTATCACCAATATTAATAGTTTCATCTATACTATACTTTTTAGCATCATTATTATTAATAGTTTTACCAATTAATCTATTACTCTTTTCTTTTAATATAACAAATAACTTATTACCTCTTTTAGGCCATTGGTTAATGTTATATGGAAGGTAATCAGTTGTAACTAAAATACCTTTATTAATACCTATATTAACAAATACACCATTATCAATAACATCTTCAACTATAGCCCAACCAGGATTATTCTTTGTTACATTAGGAATAGTCATAGTCGCAGCCATTCTTTTTTCACTATCATAATACAAAAATACTTCTACTACATCACCAGCAGTTAATTCATATAATGTTTCATTATTATGCATGAAAATATCAGCTTCATCACTAGATAGAATATAGCCTATTGGTGTTTTTCTATTAACTTTTAACTTATAAATTAATCCAGCTTCCATTTAAATCACCTCATCTAATCTTTTATCTAAATCTAATTCTACTTTTATTAATTCATTATTGATAGGATGCTTAAATTCTAAATAATAGCTTTCAAGCATTAAATTATCTCCACTACCATATAAATTATCACCTACTACAGGATGATTAATTGATTTCATATGAACTCTTATTTGATGAGTTCTACCTGTATATAGTCTTATATCTAGTAATGTATTAATATTACTTCTTATTACTTTATATTCTGTAATAGCCATTTTATTTCCACCAATAACTCTATATTTTCCATCTCTAATTATTGGGGCTTCTATTAAACCATTATCTTCAACTATACCATTAACTACAGCATAATATTTTTTTATTATATCTACTTTTTTAAATAGATTATGAATATAACTACTTTTAGCAACTAATACAAGTCCACTAGTTTCATAGTCTAATCTATTAACTAAATGAATAGTTGAATTGATATTCTTTTCTTCAAAATAATACTTTATGTAATTAGCCAAAGAATCTGTATAGTGACCTATATTTGGTTGACTAGACATTTTATTAGGCTTGTTAACTATTAAAATAAATTCATCTTCATACAAAATATCAATACTACCTTTTGTAGGAGTTACATCAGAAATCTCTTCCTTAATAGGGACATCTAATAAGTCATTTTCTTCTACATATTGCCATAGTCTAACTTCTAAGTTATTTACATAAACAAACTTTAAGCCTCTAATTACTTTTCTTGAAAAATTATATTCTTTTAAACAATCCAATACAGTTTGATGCTTACTACTTTTAATTATCATATAAGAAAAAATCTCTTAAATAAGAGATT
>JAILIR010000045.1 GCA_024695185.1 bacterium
TGTTTTTATTTTCTTCAACCAATATAGGAACTATATGGTGACGATATCTATTTCTTGTATATTTATCTTTCAAATTAGAATTATCTTCCATATATGGTATATTTTTTAACTCTTGGTATTCTTTTATAGTTTGTCTATTTACACATAATAAAGGTCTAATTATAGAAAAGCTACTATAATTAATAATTGGCTTTATTCCGCCATAACCATATAAATTACTACCACGAGATATACGCATTAAAATAGTTTCTAATAAGTCATCTAAGTGATGAGCTGTAGCTATTTTAGTCGCATTATGTTTTCTAGCTACATTAAAGAAAAACTCATAGCGTAGTCGTCTAGCTTCATCTTGGAAATTAGTACCTTCTATTTTATCTAGTACTGTTGATTCAAATTTTATATTTCTTTCTTCAGCATACTTTTTAACGAATATTAATTCATCTTTTGATTCTATTCTTACATTATGATTAACGTGCGCGATTATTATATTATAGCCAAGATCATAAAGCACGTTTAAAAGAACCATTGAATCTATACCACCAGATACTCCAACAACAATGGTTTCATTCTTTTCTATTAAGTTTTCTTCGTTAATAAAATTCTTAATAGTATCAATCATAAAATTCACCAATACATATTATAACATAAATTATTATATTTTAAAAATATAATGCGAAAAGCGTGTTATTATAATTGGCAAAGAGATTTTTAATCATTAATTCTTTCGAATTATAATTTCTAACTCTACATAGAATTATAGGTAGAAATTAATTAATAAAAAAAAATTAATACTACTATGTTACAAGGAGGAACAATATCATGAGAGTATTAAAAACAAATAAAAAAGGTATAGAAGCCGTAGAGAAATTTCTAAAAGATCATCATATTGGATACCATATTGTGGAAGGGACTAAGTATGTGACATTTGCGATCAGAAAGATTCCAGATGAAGCACTAAAGGAATATACAGAATTCCACAAGGTTATTACCGAGATTAACAAGGCTCTTTTAGAAGCAGAAAAGAAACAAGCCGAAAGAGAAAGGCTAAGACAAGAACAAGAACAAAAGCAAGAAGAAGAAAAAAAGACAATCACTCTTAAGGATATCACTAGGAAAAACAATGTTGATGATACTGAGTGGGATCAAATTGATGTAGAAGATGATTTTGAGGAGATAGAAAACTTTGATCGTCCTCAAGTTGTAGTTCCTGAATATATGGCAAATAAGGAACTTATTAGAAAAGTTAAGAGATTTAAAAGAAATCTTAATATGGTTGTAAAAGGGCAAGAAATAGCCATTAATAAGTTAGTAGAGACTTATTATTTAACACACACTATCATTGATGAAAAAGACAAAGTTGTAGGAGGTTCTATCCTATTTGTAGGACCTAATGGTGTAGGTAAAACATACTTAGCAAAAGCCTTCGCTGAAGAACTAGAAAGAAAATATTTAATAGTAAACATGAGTGAATATAGTGACAAAGATTCTATCTATAGATTTAAAGGATTTGATGACACTTATAAAAACTCAACAGCTGGTGTAGTAACATCCTTTGTAGATGAAAATCCTGATAGTGTAATAATATTTGATGAAATAGATAAGGCTGATAAAAAGGTACATGATTTATTCATTGAATTATTCAATACAGGAGCTATCTTTGATGCGAAGCTTAAAAGAAAGGTATCTTTTAAAAACACATTACTAATATTTACAACAAATGTTGGTAAGGCTATCTATGAAGATGAAAATATTGATATATCTAGAGTAGATGAAGCTAAAATAATTGATGCTATTGTTAAGGAGAAGAGTAGCGTTACAGGTGAACCTATATTTTCTAAGGCTATAGTATCTAGATTATCTTCTGGTGGAATTGTTATGTTTAACAATCTAGAGCCAAGTGTATTAATTGATATTGCTAAACATCATTTTAGGAACTGTCTAGATATCTATTCAAAGAATACAGATTTAAAAATTAAAATAAATGATGAAGATGAAATTATATCTGCTTTAACCTATTCGTGTGGTGGAAAAGCTGATGCTAGACGTTTAACATCACTTGTAGGAAAATATGCTAACCAAGCGATTTTAGGTGGTTTAAAAAACTTAAGCGATGCTCAATTTGATAATCTAGAAACTATTGAATTTAGAGTTAACGAAATAGAAAAAATCACCTTAGATTTAAAAGGCAAAACTAAAGGAATAATGTTTACTTCTAAAGGACTTTATGATAGAGTAAAAGGCTTAAGAAGAGGTATTGATTTAATACATTCAGAGTCTATTGAAGAAGCCAAAGAACTACTTAAAAAAGATATTGATTTTATCATTATTGATTTAGATTTAAATGCTATAGAAGATTCTTATTCTATTGATTTAAGTGACATTTCTTCTGATGGTAGAAAATTAGTTGATTATGTATTTGAATTTAATAGAGAAGTTCCTATCTATTTACTTAATAGAAATAGAGATCTTTGTGATTATGAACCTCTAATAAACCAAGGTGTTAAAGGTATAGTCAATTTTGATCTAACATTAAAGCAATTTAAAAATGATATTTTAGAAATTCAAAAAGCATCTTTAATTGCTAAAAAGTGTTATCAATTACGTAGATCCAACAAAGCCTTAACTTATAAGATTAGAAAAAAGATTATTGATAAGACTCTAATAGTAGAAATGTATGATTTAAAGTATAAAACAAGTTATCTAACTGAAGATAATGATGTTATTCTTGATTTCCAAAGACCAGATGTTAAATTTAGCGATGTCATTGGATGTGAGGATGCTATAAATACCCTAAAAGATTTTGTTAAGTATCTAGATGATCCAATGGAATACACTAAAAATGGTGCTAGAGCGCCAAGAGGTGTCCTATTATACGGACCTCCAGGAACAGGTAAGACTACCTTAGCTAAAGCTTTAGCAGGAGAAGCTAGAGATTGTGAAATCATTCAAAAATCAGCTTCTGATTTTGTTGGCAAAGATCCATCAGTAATAGAAGATTTATTCAATGAAGCAAGAAGATATGCTCCAGCTATTATCTTTATTGATGAAATTGACGCTATTGCTAAAGAAAGAATTGGCATTTCTAATACAGAACCATTATTAAATAAACTTCTAACAGAACTAGATGGCTTTGAATTTAATCCTAAAAAACCAGTATTAGTAATTGCTGCAACTAATTATCCTGTTGAAAGGAAGAATGGTTGTCAAATATCATTAGATCCTGCCTTTGTAAGAAGATTTGATAGAAAAATATGTATAGATCTACCTGATGAAGCTGGTAGAAGAAAAGTAATTAAATATTTCTTAAACACTCATAATGCAACAAATATAAGTGAAGATTGTATTAATAATATTGCTAGTAGAGCAATTCAATATAGTCCTGATAATTTAGGTAAGCTTATTGAACATGCTATTAGAAGAGCATCTTCACCTGATAAATTAACTGATGAAATCTTAAATGATTCTTTTGATGCCAATAAGTATGGTGAAAAAGAAAACTACTTATCATTTGAAGATAAGAAGTCTACAGCTATACATGAGGCTGGGCATGCTCTAGTAAGCTATCTAACAGGTAATGAAATATCTTATATTACTATTAGATCTAGAGGTAGCTTTGGTGGATATGTTTCATTTAGAGAAAAAGAAAATAAAACATATAACAAGCAAGACTTATTAAATAAGATATGTATTGCCCTTGCTGGTAGAGTTGCTGAAACCATAAAATATGGCGAAACAAAGGGAACAACAACAGGTGCATCAGAAGATTTAACATATGCTACTGGCGTGGCCAAATCAATGATTTGTGATTACGGAATGAGCGATAGCTTAGTAGCTTTAGAACTATTTGGTGACATTAAAGAAGAGAAAGTCTATCAAGAAGTTCACTCTATTTTAGAGAGAGAAAACAAAAGAACAAGAGAGCTTATTCTAAAAAACAAAAACAAGTTTGATGCCTTAATTATTACTTTAATGGAAAAGCAAAGCTTAACCGGAAAAGAAGTATGTGATTTATTTGCTACAGTCTTTGAAGATGATGAATTAAAAAACATAATTGAATCATAACAATAGAGGTGTTAGATTAATTTCTAACACTTTTCTATTACTTAATCGTATAACTTGAACGAATAAGTTATAAATGCTATAATAAAATAAAGGTGATAATATGAAAATATGTAATTACTCTAACTATAGAATAGATGACGATATAAAAATGATTGTAGAAACAGAAAAAATGAATTTAGAATTATTATCTAAAAGAACAAATATATCAAAATCTACTTTATATGAAATTTTTACTAGTGGTTTTACAACAAAAGATGTTTATGAAAAGTTTTATTCATATGCCTATTCTTTAGGATATAGAATGAACAAAGCTAAAGAAAGCATATTAAAAGAAAACAATAAATTAGTTTTATTCCATGCCTCAAAAAAAGGATTAAGCTTAATTGATTATAACAAATCAAGAAAAAGCTGTGATTTTGGGACTGGCTTTTATCTAGGTGAATCATATGATAACTCCTTAGATTTTGTATGTGATTATTATGATTCCTCTATTTATTCTTTTATCTATGAATTAAAGAATGTTAAGGTTTTAGAACTAGCGCCATCATTAGAATGGATGCTTATAATTTGTTACTATAGAGGTCAATTGGAAAAATATAAAGATAATAAAACAATAGTTGAACTTATAAAAAAAGTAGAAGAAAGTGATGTAATTATTGCACCTATTGCTGATAATAGAATGTATTATATAATGACTCTTTTTGTAAATGGTGATATTAATGAAAATGTCGCTATAGAGACACTTATCGCTGCTAATTTAGGAAATCAATATGTATTAAAAAATGAAAAGGCATTATCAAAATTAGATTTTGTTGAGAAATATTATTTGTGTAATTTAGAAAAGCAAGATGCTTTAAATAGATTAAATAAAAGAGCTATGGATATTGATACAACTTTAAAAGAAACTAAAAGAAAATATAGAGAAGGTAGATTTGTTGAGGAGGTGTTAGAATGAGAGAATTTGATACTAACGGTCTTAGACTTGCTGAATATCAAGCAAAGCTATTTGAGGCATCACATGATAGATTTAAGTGTTCCTCGAGCGTCTTTTTAAGAAGATTTTTGCATTCTGAATTATTAGAAAGAATGGATAAAAATAATTCAGCTATTCTATCACTAGATGTAATAGAAGGGCTAAACGACATAGAGGATGAATTTGGTATAAGCGAATATGGAAATACAAAATATAATTATGATTCCTTATTTTGGGTAGGATATATGTATAGATATATTTCCTACACAAGAAACGTAAGCACTATCTTTTTGTTTAAAACTTTTGATTATAAAAAAATGTTTGAACTATATTATCCTTTACATACTCAGGATCCTGAATGGGTTATTAGAAGTTTATTGGAATTGTATAATTTAAATGAAGATTATTTTGATCCAAACTATAGATTTAAACAAGAACTCAGAAAACGTGTTAGTTAAAAACTAACATGTTTTTATTTACAATTTATTAACAAATATGTTAAAATAAAGAGGACGAGACAGTTAGTCTATAAAAGGAGAGATTTTTATGAATAAAAAAAGTATTGTAAAACTTGGAGCATGCTCTTTACTTGTAGGTTTATTAGCTTTAACTGCATGTGGGAAAAAGACCACAGCTAAGCCAAGTACTACAGCTAAGCCAATAACAAAAACAACAGAAAAGACAACTGCGACAACTAAAACAACAAAAACAACAAAGAAAACAACTAAAAAGCAAACTACTACAGAAGATACTTCTAAAAAAGTAGTAGACTTTAATGTTTATGTAGATGATGTATTAGCTCCTACTGAAGGAGAAAATGCTGTAATAGCATTTACATATCTAGATGGATATGATTATGCTAGTCATATTAGTGTTGAAGCTATTTATGATGATGATACTAAAGAAGAAATTGATAGTACAAAATATAAATTAGAAACTGATTTAACAGCCACATCTGAATGTGCTAGTGCTATGGAACCAGGAGCATATTCTATTGAAATTAGTTATGGTGAACTTAGTAAAAAGGTAAATATCGATGTCTTAATATATCAACAAGAAATAGATATTTCTAATCTAGCATGGAGTAATGCTACATTTACATATAATGGTAGTGAACAAGAATTAGAATTATTAAATATACCTACATTACCTACTGGTATGAGTATTAATGTTACTGGTAATAAAGGAACTAATGCTGGTAATTATACAGCTTTAGTAGAATTAGTTAGAGATAATAAAAACTATGTTTGGGCAAGTGATCTACCTACAGGTATTAATAACCATAAATGGACAATCGATAAATTAAGTGTTGATACATCTAATATTGAATGGGCTTATGATGGACCTATTGAATATAGTGGTGCAGAAAACATTATCGAGCTTGATGAAACTACAATTCCTGAAGGCGTACAAGTAATATATACAGATAATGAAGCAACAGAAGTAGGTACTTATAAAGCAAGAGCAACTTTTGTGACAAATGCTAATGTTGAATATTCTAATGCATATATTGAGTTAGATTATGAAATTATTAAATGTGATGCTAAATTTGTTAGTGTTTCTAACCCAACAAGAGTATATAATGGTGAAGAAATAGAAATTGAATATGTTAATAATGTTGATGCTGATGTCACTATTACTTATAGAAAGTACGATGAATATGATGAAGAAGAATATTCATCTGTTGTACCAGTAGATGCTGGAGCTTATCAAGCACGATTAGTTATTGAAGGAACAGATAACTATAATGGATGCGAAAAAGAAATATGTTTTACTATTGAAAAACAAGAAATTGCGCTACCTAATGGCAATTACAGCAGTGATGCAAGTTCTGATCATAAAAATATCTATATTGTAACATATACAGGTTCTGAACAAGAACTAGTATTAGAAGGCTTCGATGAAGATGTTATGGAATTTTATGATGATGATTTAACTCAAAGTGAAATTGGTGTATATGAGTATATTGTTGGAATTAAAGAAGAATATCAAAAAAACTATAGATTTGAAAATAATAGTTCTGATGCAAAAATGTATTATTATTTTAAGATTATAGGCGAATTATCTAGTTATGTTGATTCAATCAAGTATAATGATGAAACAATAAGTCTTGATGATTTTGAAGACTTAGAATTAACATACAGAGGCGATAAATTTGAATTTAGTTTAAAAGAAGGATATAGTATTAATTTTTCTTCTTATACAGAGGATGAAAATATCTATATCAATGAATGGGGCGAAAATTTTGAATTTGAAATAGTTGATGAATTTTATGATACAGTGTATTCAAGAAAAATTAAAGCAGCTCATTATTCTGGTATTGAAGGTTATTATATTAATGGAAAATATATAGATTCATCAATTAGTTTTGGCGACTATTCTTATATGTTTAGCAACGAGGAAGAAATTGAATTACAATTCGTTTTCAATAAATATATAAATCTTTTAAAAATTAATTATGAAGACCTTGATTATAGTCAAACAACTTATACATTTAGAATCGATGAGTTAGAATATGGTTATATAGATATTTATACAGAAACAGACGAAAATCAAAGCTCATTTGCAATTTCACTGATAGATGAAAGCAAGTTAATTGTTAAAAGTATAGATGTTATAAGTGTTGAAGTGGGTTCGTCAAATGCGAAAGTTAGTAATATCAAATATGATGGTGGAAGTATTTCTGGATATTTTTATGGCTCTATTGTTATAGGCTTAAGAGTAAACTTTGCTAGCGGTTATGAATTTGCTACTTATAAGATAATAGATGAATATACAAGTAAAGAACTAGATTTTTATAATTGTAGAGCAGGAGATATTTATGCTTATCTTGTTTGCTATGACGAAGATGGAAAAGAAATAGATAAAATTTTAGTTCAATTAACTGAACATCAGTTTGAGTTAAATAATGATAATTTCAGTTATTCTATGAGTGATGCTATTAGGCATTTTAGGTCTACAGATCAAGCTAAAACAGTATTTGAACCTAATTATATACCTGGGGATGTAGAAGTAAAAATTAAAGGAACTAATACAAACGAAGTAACTTATACAAGCTATGGTATTTATAGAGAAACAATTGAGTTTAAATGGAATTATATTGGCTTTGAATGTATAAGATATATGTTAGTAGATGTAATTTATAGTCCAAGGATTAAGGATTATGCTGATAATTTAGGGTTTATCTTAAATACTGAAGATGGAGATGTAAGAATATATGATTCTGATGATGAAGGATGCGAAAATATCATCAATAAAGAGAGTGGCTGTTCTTGGAATAATATATTAAATATTAATGATTTACTAAAACTAACAAAAGATGATTTAGTATATGATGGCCTAAAAGATGGCTATACATTAGATTATAGTAAATCAAGTATTGAATTTGTTGGATTAGATGATAAAGAACAAACAAGAGTTATCATAAAATATGCTTTAACTAAAGATGAGGAAACAGTTTATTTATATGCTATAAGCTATCACTATGGTTATATAACTGATAATACTAAAGTAGAAGGTGAAAAAATAACTGGTGAATGTTCTATTCTTGATATTGATGACTATGAAGTAGATATAGTAGAAGATACTGTAACTATAGAAAACTCTAATGCCTTCTTTGAGTATGAAATAGATTTAGAAGAAGAATGCCATATAGAATTAAGAGATGGAAACGGAAAAGTTATTGTGGAAGATGATGACAATTATTTATATTTCCACTTTAATAGTGAAGGAACTTATTTATTAATCATTACAACAAATAGTGGCGCAACAAGAACAATTACTATAACTGTAACTGGTAATTTTGGTAATGTATTTGAAACAAGTATAGGCGATGGCGAATTACTATATTACAATACAGATGGTAAGAATAATATGGCAGTTAATGTTGACTATGATACAGATGTTTCATACATTACAGGCTTCTATGGTGCTAGTAGCGCTAGTGCTATTACTTCTACAAATACAGTAGATGTATATATTGGCGGACTATTCTTCGATAGATTATATATGGATGAAGATTTAACTATTCCACTAACTAGTACAACAACTACATTTAATGTAATGTATAGTGGTGATGTTCCATATATTAATGCATATATGTATGATGTAATTATTACATTATATCTAGCTGATAAACCAGAACAAGAAGCTGTTTTAACTATTGATGAAGAAGAATATGGTATTATCCATAGCTTGGATGATTTAGATAATCCATATCATGGTGATTTAACTGAATATATCTTTATGCCATTAGGATGTAGTACTTTAACTTTAACAACTGAAGAAGTATATGATGATTATAGTTATGCCTTAGTATTTATTACTGACCCAGATGTATTAGAAGGATATGATTCATATAGTAAATTAGAAGAAGATGGATTACTTTATAGAGTAACTGATAACGATACATTAAGTGTAAATGTCGATTTATCTAGTTATGGTTTGACAGCATATATGGGTATAGTTCCAAAGGGTTCAACAGATTCAAATTATAATGTTTCTAATTGGATACAAATTGTTGTATTCCCATCTTTAAATATATTTACTATTAGTAACGGTGTAGATGATTATTATGCTGATATAGCCGCAGAATTTGATGGTGGTGACGTAGCTTATGATGAAGATACAAATGCTTATCAAGCAAGCAATCTAACTCCAATGGGCTTCAACTCACAATATGTATTCTTTATTGGTTTTGATGAATATGATAATATTGATAGCGATGGATACTATAATTTCACATTCACTTCATCGTTCCCTATTACAGGAAATCTAACATATGGTAATGGTGATCCAATTGAATATGATAGTACTACTAATACAGCAAAATATTTAGTTCCTGAATTTGGTGATGAAGATGTACCACAAATGGTATTACACTTTAATTTTTATGGACTACCTGTATCAATAGTATTAGTATTCTTTGATCCATTAATGCCTTAATATTAAGCAACCTTCGGGTTGCTTTTTATTTAATAAAAAAAGGCTTATTTATGCGAAAATAGACATAAATTAACATAAATGTATCATTTATAAAAAATAATAAAAAAAGATTATTGACATATAAAAAAAGTAATATTATAATATGCTTGTATTTAATAATTAAACCGTTGAAACGGAAGTTAAACGATTTATCGCTTATAGAGAGTAAGGGATGGTGGAAGCCTTACAGTATGAGAATTGACAAATGGGCCGTTGAGGGAATTACGAACGATTTCTAGTAGTAATTACGTTATTCTTACGTTAGTAGATAGGTTTGTGCTAGCAGACTGAAAAAGAGCCACATTATTATGTGGAATTTAGGTGGTACCGCGGGAATTATACTCGTCCTATTTATGTAGGACGAGTTTTTTGTTTATAAGGAGTATTAAAAATGAAGCCAACATTAGAAGAAATTAGAAAAATGAATTTAGAAGGGTTTAATATTATACCAGTATATAAAGAAATATATTCAGATATTAAAACACCCATACAAGTACTTAAAAACTTAAAAGCAAAATCAAAGAAAGTATTCTTACTTGAATCTGTATCTCAAGAAATCTGGGGTAGATATTCCTTCTTAGGCTTTGATCCTAGATGTGAAATTAAATGTAAGGATAAAGAAATAACAATAACTACAGATGAAGGATTATCTAATACATTCCATAGTAATGATCCTATGAATGAAATTAGAAAGGTTATAAAGGAATATAGATCTCCTAAATTAGATAACTTACCATCCTTTACTGGTGGATTAGTTGGTTATGCTTCATATGATACACTTCAATATGCGGAAAGCTCCTTACACTTTTCTTCATATGATGAAGCAAATTTTAATGATTATCATTTTATGTTATTTGATAAGATAATCGCTTTTGATAATGTTAGACAAAAGATAATCGTTATGGAAAACATAAAACTAAATGATTTAGATAACCAATATAAAAAAGCTGAAAAGAACATTAACTTCTATATCGATTTAATTAAAGCTGATTTAAATCCAAATATAGGAAATAATAAAATAATTGAGCCGATTAGAAGTAATGATACATTTAGTGAATATAAAAAGAAAATTGAAAAGATTAAATACTATATCACTGAAGGAGATATCTTCCAATGTGTATATTCAAGAAGATTTAAAGGTAAAATGATTGGTTCACTATTTAATACATATAGAGTTTTAAGAGGATTAAATCCTAGTCCTTATATGATATACTTAGACACTAATGAACTTGAAATAGCTGGAGCAAGTCCTGAAACACTAGTTAAGAAGGAAGGTAATTTATTACAAACCTTCCCTATTGCAGGTACTCGTCCTAGAGGAAAGAATGAAAAAGAAGATTTAGAGATAGAAAAAGAATTACTAGCTGATGAAAAAGAACTAGCAGAACATAATATGTTAGTAGATTTAGGAAGAAATGATATTGGTAAGATTTCTAAGTTTAATAGTGTAGATGTTATAAATTATAAATATGTTTTAAAGTTTAGTCATGTAATGCATATAACTTCTACAGTTAATGGAATAATTAGACCTGATAAGGATGCCATAGATGCCCTAAAAGCCATACTACCAGCAGGGACATTATCAGGAGCTCCAAAAATAAGAGCCGCAGAAATAATTGATGAGCTTGAACCAGTAAGACGTGGTATATATGGTGGAGCAATTGGATATATTGATTTTAATGATAATTTAGATATGTGCATATGCATTAGATGCGCCATTAAAAAAGGTGATTATGTATATGTACAAGCAGGTGGAGGAATTGTTTTAGATAGTGTTCCTGAAAATGAATATCAAGAAACAGAAAACAAAGCTAAAGCTATTCTTACAGCCTTAAAATTATCGGAAGGAGAGTTAGAATGATTTTATTAATTGATAATTATGATTCATTCTCTTATAACCTATATCAGTATTTAGGTTCACTTAATCCTGATATCAAAGTTATAAGAAATGACGAATTAAAAATAGAAGAAATAAAAGCTTTAAACCCTACACACATAATAATATCACCAGGACCTGGAAAACCTAAGGATAGCGGGATTATTGAGGATGTAGTTAGATTTGTTGATATACCTATTTTAGGAGTATGCCTAGGACATCAAGCAATATGCGAGGTGTTTGGTTCTAATATAGTGCATGCCCCAGTAATTATGCATGGTAAAAAGGATATTATAAATATAGATAATAAATCAACTCTATTTAAAGGGTTAAAAGATAAAATAGAAGCTGCTAGATATCACTCACTAGTCGCTGATAAAGTAACAAGCGATTTAATCGTAACCGCAACATCTAATGATGGCTTAATTATGGGTGTTGAACATAAAACAAAAAAAATATATGGAGTGCAATTCCATCCTGAATCAATAATGACAAAGGAAGGAATGCAAATATTAAGAAATTTCTTGGAGGTAAAATAAAATGGATAAAAAACAAGTATTAGAAAAATTAATGAATAAAGAGAATTTAACATATGATGAAGCATATGAAACAATGGATTTAATTATGAAGGGTGAATTAGAACAAGCTTATGTAGCTTCTATTCTAACAGCCTTAAGAATGAAGGGTGAAACAGTAACTGAAATTAGTGCTTGCGCTACAGCAATGAGAGATAACGCAACTACACTAGATAAAAGTAGTGATGCTGTAGATATCGTAGGTACAGGTGGAGACAATGCTCATACATTTAATATTTCAACAATCTCAAGCTTTGTTATAGCTGCGGCAGGTATTAAAGTAGCTAAGCATGGTAATAGAAGTGTATCAAGTCTTTGTGGTGCTGCAGATTGCTTTGAAGAATTAGGTATTAATATTAATACAACAAAAGAACAAGCAGAAAAAATTTTATTTGAAGATAACATCTGTTTCTTATTTGCTCAAGTTTATCATAAGTCTATGAAAAACGTTGGACCTATTAGAAAATCTATGGGTGTTAGAACAATCTTTAATATTCTAGGACCTCTTACAAACCCAGCTAAAGTAGATAATATTGTCTTAGGTGTATATGATGAATCATTACTTGATGTTATGGCTAATGTACTTAAGGAAATGGGTGTTAAAAAGGGTGTAGTTGTATATGGTGATGATGGACTTGATGAAGTTACTCTAACCACTACAACAAAGATGACTATTCTAAAAAATGGCACAATAGTCAAGTTTACCTTTGATCCACACTCTTACGGATTCTCATTATGTAAGGCTAGAGATTTAGTTGGTGGAACTAAAGAAGATAATAAAGAAATAGCTTTAGGAATCTTAAAAGGAAAAATCAGTGGACCTAAAAAGGATGTTGTTATTATTAATGCAGGTATAGCAATTTATCTAATGAATGAAGATCTAACTTTAGAAGAAGCTTTCGTTGTAGCAAGAGATACTATTGATAGTGGTAGAGCATATAAGAAATATGAAGAATACAGAAATGCGAGTGTTTCTTTATGATCTTAGATAACATAGTAGAAAAGACTAAGGAAAGATATAGCGATAAATTAGAAAAAATAGATGAAATAAAAAAAATAGCAGAAAAAAGAAGTATATTAAATCCTAATTTCTTTTATGATGCTATAGCTAAAAAAGGTATATCATTTATTTGTGAAGTAAAAAAGGCAAGTCCATCTAAAGGAATTATTAGTGATGATTTTCCTTATTTAGAAATAGCAAAAAAATACAACAAGTGTGCTGATTGTATTTCATGCTTAACTGAACCATATTTTTTCTTAGGATCTGATAAATATTTAACAGAAATAAAAATGAATGTTAATATTCCTGTTTTAAGAAAAGATTTTATTCTATATGAATATCAAATATATGAAGCAAAAGCTATTGGTGCTGATGCTATATTATTGATAGTTGCAATTCTTGATAAAGATATTTTAAAAAAATATATTGAAATAGCACATTCAATAGGTCTTGGTTGTTTAGTTGAAGCACACGATGAAGAAGAATTAAAAATCGCAGTTGAAGCTAATGCAAAAGTAATAGGCATAAATAATAGAAATTTAAAAGATTTTACTGTTGATATGTCTAATTCTATTAATTTAAGAAATAAGGCACCTAAAAATATCTTATTTGTTTCAGAATCAGGAATAAAAACAAGAAGTGATATTAAAAAATTAGAAGACAATAATATAGATGCTGTATTAATTGGTGAAACTTTAATGAGAAGTAGTGATATTATTAGTGAAGTGAGGAAGTTAAAAAATGATTAAGATTAAAATATGTGGGCTTAGAAGAATAGAAGATATTTTAATTGTTAATAAATATAAACCAGACTATATTGGTTTTATATTTGCTAAAAATAAAACTAGAACAATTACTTTAGAAGATGCTTTAATCTTTAAACAAAGTTTAAATAATGATATAATAGCAGTTGGTGTGTTTAAAGATAATGATATTGATGAAGTAATAAATATCGCAAATAGTGGTGCTATTGATATGATTCAATTACATGGCACTGAAAGTGATTTATATATTTTAGAAGTAAAAAAACGCACTAGTAAGCCAATTATTAAAGCTTATAGAGATTCTATGTATGCTGATTATTCTTTATTTGATAATATTAATCCAGGAAGTGGAAAAACATTTGATTGGAGTAGTATTAAAACAAATAAACCATATTTTTTGGCTGGTGGAATTGATATAAATAATATAGAATTAGCGAAAAAAATAAATCCATATGCTATAGATTTATCATCTAGTGTTGAGGTTAATGGATTTAAAGATGAAGAAAAAATAAAAGAAATTATTAGGAAGGTGAGAGAATGAAAGGAAGATTTGGCAACTTCGGTGGACAATATGTTCCTGAAACATTAATGAATGCCGTTAATGAACTTGAAGAAGCATACATTAAATATAGTAATGATCCAGAATTTCAAGCTGAACTATCTAAACTATTAAGTGAATATGCTAATAGACCATCTTTATTATATTACGCAGAAAAGATGACTAAGGATTTAGGTGGATGTAAGATTTATTTGAAAAGAGAAGATTTAAACCATACAGGTAGCCACAAAATTAATAATGTATTAGGTCAAATTTTACTAGCTAAAAAGATGGGTAAAAAACGTGTTATTGCTGAAACTGGTGCTGGCCAACATGGTGTTGCTACAGCTACAGGTGCTGCTTTAATGGGTTTAGAATGTGAAATATTCATGGGTGAAGAAGATACTAAACGTCAAGCTTTAAATGTATTTAGAATGGAACTATTAGGTGCTAAAGTACATAAAGTTATGAGTGGAACTCGTACTTTAAAGGATGCCGTTAATGAAGCTATGAAAGAATGGGCTACAAGAATGGATGATACACTATATGTATTAGGTTCAGTAATGGGACCACACCCATATCCAACAATCGTTCGTGACTTTCAAAAGATTATAGGTAAAGAAATAAAAGAACAAATCAATGCTTTAGAAGGAAGAAACCCTGACTGTGTTATTGCATGTGTTGGTGGTGGATCTAATGCTATGGGTACATTTTATGAATTTATTAATGATAAAGAAGTAGAATTAATTGGTTGTGAAGCTGCTGGTAAAGGAATTGATACTCCTTATACAGCTGCTACATGTAATACAGGTAGTATTGGAGTATTCCATGGAATGAAATCATATTTCTGTCAAAATGAATATGGCCAAATAGCTCCAGTATATTCTATTAGTGCTGGTTTAGATTATCCAGGTGTTGGCCCAGAACATGCTCACCTATTTGAAACTAAACGCGCTAAATATGTAGGAATTACTGATGATGAAGCCGTTTCTGCCTTCATGTATTTATCAAAAACAGAAGGAATTATTCCAGCAATTGAATCAGCACATGCTGTGGCATATGCGATGAAATATGCTAAAGAATTAGGAAAAGATAAAATAATGGTTATAACTATATCTGGTAGAGGAGATAAGGATGTTGCTGCTATTGCTAGATATTTAGGAGTTGATTTACATGATTAATTTTAATAAATATATGACACATAAAAAAGCATTTGTACCATTCCTTACTGCAGGAGACCCTTCACTTGATAAAACTAAAGAATTTATTAAAGCTTTAATAGAAGCTGGATCTACTATTATAGAAATAGGTATTCCATTTAGCGATCCTATTGCTGAAGGTAAAACTATTATGGAAGCTGATGAAAGAGCACTTAAAGGTGGAGCAACTACAGATAAAATATTTGATATGGTCAAAGATATAAGAAGTGAATATCCTAACTTTCCTTTAGTATTTATGACATATTTAAATCCTGTATTTGTTTATGGATATGATAAATTCTTTGCTAAATGCAAGGAAGTTAAAATTAGTGGTATTATTTTAGCTGACTTATCATTTGAGGAGAAACATGAAGTAAGTGATGTCGCAAGTAAATATGATGTGGCTGTTATTTCATTAATTGCACCTACATCGCTAGATAGAATAGAACGCATTGCAAAAGAAGCTGAAGGCTTTGTTTATTTAGTATCAAGCTTAGGTGTTACAGGAGTTAGAGAAAGTATTACTTCAGATGTAGAAGGCAATGCTAAAAAGATTAAAGAATTTACTAATATTCCTGTATTTGTTGGTTTTGGAATTAAAGATAAGGAAGCTGCTAAAAAAATGGCTAGTGTTTCAGATGGTGCAATAATAGGTTCAGCAATAGAAAATATTATTGCTAAATATGGTAATGATTCAAAAGAATATATTTATAAATTTGCTAAAGAAATAGTAGATGAAATAAATGCATTATAAGCAACCAAGCGGTTGCTTTTTTTAATAAATACTTATATTTATTATTTAATTTGTGTATAATATATATAGATTGGAGGAATACATATGAAATGTCCTTATTGTGGTGCTGAATCAACTGATGATTTAATTTGCTCAGAATGTGGTGCTAATATTAATAGTTTTAATAAAATTAAAGAAGCTAGTGATAGCCATGATATTTATACTAGAAGAATAATTATTAAGATATGTTTAATAGTATTTATTCTTTTTATATGTGTATTCACTACAATTATTTTGTTAGTTTAAAAAAGGCTTTGTTAAGCCTTTTGTTGTGAGGTGTTATTATGATTTATGATAGAATATTAGTTAGATAT
>JAILIR010000066.1 GCA_024695185.1 bacterium
AATTTATAAAGATTTCGATTTTTCTTGATTTTATTTCATAACTATTATAGAATATAAAGGGTAAAAAGTAAGTTATATAGGAAAATTAACTTATTTTTAACTCTTTATTATATATATAATAAGGAAAAAGAAAATTAATGAAATTATCGCCAATGTAGGGCTTAATATATTATAGATTAAAGAAATTGAATTTTACTGGAGGAATAATTATGCCTGTTACGAAAATTAGTGGTGCTCTTCTTAAGAAGATGGTCACAAATGGTGCAGTTAACCTAAAGAACTGTTACCAAGAAGTAGATGCGTTAAACGTATTCCCTGTACCAGATGGTGATACAGGTACAAATATGAGTATGACAATGATGGCTGGTATTAGAGAAATTGAAAATGTCAGCTCAAAACAAATTGTGCAAATTTTAAAGAACTTATCTCGTGGACTTTTAATGGGTGCAAGAGGTAACTCTGGAGTTATCCTATCACAATTCTTTAGAGGAGTTTATGATGGTTTAAAAACTGTCACTAAAGAATACATTACTTTAACTGAATTTGCTAGTGCTCTATATAGTGGTTATAAGATGGCTTATAAAGCAGTTATGTCACCTGTTGAAGGAACAATTTTAACAGTTGTTAAGGATGCTGCTAATGAAATCCATAATAAAACTTATGCTACATTAGAAGAATTAATTGATGCTTATTTAAATGCTGCAAAAGTATCACTTGATAATACACCTAAATTATTACCAATCTTAGCTGAAGCTGGAGTAGTAGACTCAGGTGGAGCTGGATTTGTAAAAATTGTTGAAGGTATGCAAATGATGCTTAATGGTGAAAAGCTTCATATTCAAACTGAAGAAGAAAAAGCTAAAGAAAAAGCACAAGCTGAAACTGAAATTAAGTTTGGATATTGTACAGAATTCATCATTGAACTTTCTGAACCAGATAAATTTATTGAATCTGATTTAAAAGAACAATTAACTAGTATGGGCGATTCATTAGTATTAGTTAGAGATGAAAACTTATTAAAGGTACATGTACATGTAAATAAACCCGGTGAAGTATTAAATATTGCGCAATCTCTAGGTGATCTAGTTACAACTAAGATTGAAAATATGAGATTACAGCATACACAATTTATTGAACCAAAGAAACAAGAACATAAAAATATAGGTATTATCTCAGTTTGCTTTGGCGAAGGAATCAAAAAAGCATTCATGGAATTAGGAACTGATTATATCATTGATGGTGGTCAAACAATGAACCCATCAACTGAACAATTCTTAGAAGCTATGAAGAATGTAGATGCTGATAGTTATATTATTATTCCAAATAATTCAAACATCATCATGGCCGCAAAGCAAGCTAAGGAATTAGTTGAAGATAAGAAAGTAGTAGTACTTGAAGCTAAATCAATAGCAACTGGTTATTCTGCATTAATCAATTTTGATCCAGAATTATCAATTGATGAAAACTATGAAGCTATAAGCGAAGTTATTACTTCTGTTAAATCTGGAGAAGTTACTTATGCTGTAAGAGATACAGAAATCAATGGAGTTAAGATTAATTCAGGAGATTTCATGAGCTTAAGTGGAAAAACAATTTATTCATCAACTAAAGAAAGAATAGATGCTATTAAATCATTAATAGATGGCTTAGTAGATAAAGATGCTGAAATAGTTACTTTATTCTATGGTGCTGATGTAACTGAAGATGAAGTAAGTGAAGTTACAGATTATATTAATGAAAAAGATGATGAAATCGAAATCGAAGTAATCGAAGGAAAACAAGATATTTATTCTTATATCGTTTCAGTAGAATAGAACCTCAACCGAGGTTCTTTTTTTTGAAAAATAATAAAAAAATCTAGACATTATATATTGACTTTGTCCCATATGATTGAATATGTGTTTTATTTTTCTTTTTTTGTATTATAATAATGCTATAAAGGGGTGATCACATGAAAAAAACGGCTTTAGAATTTGGTTTAATATATTTTGTACTTGAATTGCTAGTATTAATATATGTTGATGTGCTGCTTTTTAACACACATGTCCCTCTTACTGGTGTAATTGCTCTTATAGTTATAATAGTTAATACATTTATATCCCTTTTTCTTCTTTTTTATTCATACTTTAAACTATCAATAAACAATAGAGTTTTACTTGGAGTTTTAGTGATGGTATTTGTCTTTATTCCAAGTGGTATTTTATTATTATGTGAACATGATGATTTGATAGATGATAATAACCACACTAAGTCTAAGCTTATTAGTGATAATAACGATTTGACTCCATTAAGAAGTGATTATAAGATAGGAACCTTTAAATGTGAAATATGTGGCAACGAATTGAAAGAGACATATGAAAACATAATTATATTCAATGGTAGAAGAAAGAATATATGTGATAATTGCCTACTTGAATTTGAAAAAAAAGACGAGAACTTTTCTCTTGTAAAAGAATCTAGAAGCAGAAAAATGAATTCAAATTAATAATAATAGTTAGAACCTCAATCGAGGTTCTTTTTTTGAAAAGCAATATTTATACATTTTTTTTGTTAAATGTCTCGTTGTGTACAAAATTGTTGACACGAGACATTTTGTATCGTATAATTTAGACAAAGGAGGCGATACTTATGACTAAAAAAATACTATTATCTTTTTTGTCTATCCTTTTTATCATAACATGTTGTTTTTTTGACAATTCGGTTAAGTGTGAAAAGGGAACCAATCAAGAGAATGTAAAAAATAAAACTTACGAAAAGAAGAGTATTATTTATGACAATAATACTCAAAATGAAAAAGGGATTGATAGTCAAATTTCAATTAATGATATTGTTTTTACAACTAGAGGTCTTGCATTCTACAAAGTTTCAGATTATTCTTGTTACAATGATTATTATGTATCATTTTGTGATAGTTTAAGTTCAGACGAGCTAGATTTAATTGGAGCAATATTAATTCCAAAAAATACACCGCATGCTTTTTATTGTTCAGATATTTCTGGAGAGAATAATATTTTAGAATTCATATATGAATATAATGATAATTTGCACATTTCATTTGTAAGTGTTCAGGATGATGTTTTTTTAAAAATAGATGAAGAAGCAGTACTTATAAGTGACATCAATAGTAATAACGAATTATCAGTTTCAATTCTTGATGTGCTTAACTATGAAAGGCATTATTTGTTAAAACAATTGAATGCTGAAACAATAAAAATCAATGATAATGATTTATCACTTATGGCAGGAGAACAATTAAGAAACGGATATTGTAATGATGCTGAAACAGTTTCTTATCAAGAGTTTGATGACTATACTTCCCATAAGGGTGGTTTAAACTCTTTTCTTTATAATCAGGATGCAAGAGATTCTCACAAATACTATATGCATAATTATGGAAATCAATATCCAGCAACTGATAATATAATTGTTAATGTAATTCCAAAACAATTATTTGGTAATGTGGGCATTTATTCTTATATTGGTACAGAATATGGTTTTTTTATAAAAACAGTTCAGTCATCTCCTTATTATACTTCAGATTTTATTGTCTTCACAATAAAACACAGGAAACAGATTAACGCCATTAATGCAAGTGGCATGTTTGAAATAAAAGTGGCATTTAAGGGGTATGCAGATTATAATTCTACTCTGGATTTAGTTTCTGATGTGTATTCTGGTTCAAAACTTGCCCTAGCTAATATTGATGTAAATCTATCTGTTTGTAATGAAACGGAATTGAATATTGGTGATTCGGGATATTCTAGTAGTCAGGATTATGGATATTATTTAAATGGATATAATATTACATATAATGGTAGGAAACCCAACCTAGAATTTGATGGGAAGTATTTTAGATATGCAGCAAGTTTTCTTGAATATATTCCAAAAGTTGGCACTTTTTTAAAGTGGGTTGCTACTGATACTATAAATGCATATGAAAATTATTATAATACAAATTTGCAGACTATTCCAGAAGCTTTTCAGGGTGTTAATGATACTTATTCTATATCTAAAAATTGGTTAAACAATACTTCTGGGCCACAAGGAATGATTCAAGTTTATGGAAATTTGATAAAGGGAATTGATTCGAGAATAGTAAGTCAAAATAGTTTATCTAATGATGGGGTCCCTTTGTTGTTTGATTATAATGACCTAGATAAGGTGTTAATTGATTATTCTTTTGTACACGATCAAAATCATACACCATTTGATGCACTTTTTGAGTGCAATATTACACTTGAAATATACGAAGATAATACAAACCATATTTTAGGAACTCCAAACGGGAGCGTAGATTATCAAGATGGTGTTAATGGCGCTTGGGCAGAGCAGTTTAATTGTGAGAGAGAATCATCTACAACTACAATTTACGCTGATACTATTGTTGAAGCAGAATACAATGCAAACGGATTTCAAAAATATAGTTTTACTCCAACTGTATCTGGATGGTATGATATTGAAACATTTGGAACAAGGCACGATACAGTATTGAGCTTATATTTAGGACAGACTTTACTGAAGGTAGATAATAATAGTGGAAGATTTGTTTTTGATACATATAATTTCTTATCCGAAGAAGCAATTCCTAATGATTTTTCGTATTATAATCAATTGAGTTCTTTAATGCATTATAATCTGACTGCGAATACAACATACACAATTCAAGTTAAAGGAGCCAATAATATTCCAGGATATACATATTTAATAGTGAAAAAATATGGTGGCGATTTGGTAGATTTATCTACTCCAACAAATTACACTTCATTTAGCGGCCATTCAAAATGGTATACTATTACTCCACCTTTGACAGACATTTTTGACATAATGACATTTGGCACAAATGGGGCAGTTGATACATATGTTGAATTATATAATAGGAATCATGAGAGAATAATGTTTAGTGATGGATATGATAACACAGACTATGGTAAGGTTTATGCTTATTTAGAAGAAGACGAAACTTATTTTGTTCATGTTTGGCATTCGGATAGTGGTGTTTATGAAAGACAATTTGGTATAGCATTTATTAAAGAAGAAGAGATAAATTCTACAATAATAAGTTCGACAACATATGAGACATATGATAAAATAGAAATGGGAACATATAACTATGTTATGTATAGATTTAAACCTAGTTATAGTGATTCATATAAGTTTTATACTGAATATGCATTTGGAGAAAAAGATTTAGTAATGTATTTATATGACAGTAATTTTAATCAACTATCGTATAATGATGATGGTAATGGTAACCGTCAGCCACTGATAACATATCAGTGTTATTCATCCCAAACATATTACATATATATTAAACACTATTATACATCAGATAATTACTGGACATGGTTTTATTTTATGGTAGAGGAGGCTTGATAATATGACAATAAAATATGTTAAGAAATTCTTATTTAATATTGCCATATTGTTTTCTTTAATTCTTGTTTTATTTGGATGCAAGAAGAATGATTTAAAAGACTTCAGATACGAAAAGACAGATAATGAAACAATCATAACAGGATTAAAAAATATAAAAGCAAAAGAATTATATATTCCTGAAGGTGTAACAGGTATTAAGGAGCATGCTTTTGATGGATGCTATCAATTAGATTTAATATCTATTCCTCTAAGTCTAAAGACAATCGACATTACTGCGATTGCTCGTCATGGAATTAAAGAGATATATTATTCAGGAACAATTATAGATTGGCTAAATATAAATGTTGATTATTTTGATATAGATGAAGCTATGTCATTTGTGCCATTTTTAGATTTTCGTAAAGTGTATTTTCATGATGAAGATGGCACCATCGAAAAAAAAGGCAAAAAATATAGTTTGATTGATAGGATAATAATACCAGATGGTACAACAGAAATAGGTAATTGCCTTTTTTCTGGCCAAAAAGCAATAAAAAGTATTGTTTTTCCTAATAGTGTTACAAAAATAGGAAACGGATCATTTGCAATGTGTGATTTTAGTTTTACTGAACTTGATTTGCCTGACAACCTTATATCAATAGGCAAATTTGCTTTCTGCCAAGATACTAATATCAAAACAATTAGGATACCTAAGAGCTTAGAATATATTGGTAGTTCAGCATTTAGAAAATGTAATATAACAACTGTTTATTATGAAGGAAGCGAAGAAGATTGGAATAAAATAACAATTGACGAGAATTGGAACCAATCTTTATTAAATGCTG
This sequence comes from bacterium, assembly GCA_024695185.1. Classification (GTDB taxonomy): domain Bacteria; phylum Bacillota_I; class Bacilli_A; order Acholeplasmatales; family JAEDCM01; genus RGIG10196. The sequence continues at coordinate 6,201 of JAILIR010000066.1, forward strand.
ATATTATATTTAACAGTT
>JAILIR010000099.1 GCA_024695185.1 bacterium
TTAAATGATAATTCAAATACTAGTCAAATACTTGAACTATTATATAGATTTGTCAACAAAAACAAAGAATTAAGTGAATATTTAGGCTTTGATTCATATACTGAATATAAAGATGTTATGTATAGTAGAATCTATACTAAAGATGATGTTAATGATTTTATAAGTAATGTAAAAGAATATATATTACCAATCGATTTTGATAGTTTTGCAAATAAAATACGTAGTAAAGTAGCTAGAATAAGTTATCCTGAATATGCTTATTTAGTAGAATTTGAGGAAACATCCATCTTTGATGGTGATTATAAAACAAAGCGATTAGCTAATGATTACGCTAAAAAGATTGGTGGAAACTATTATAAAACATATAGTGACTATAACAATAAAGGCTATTATGTATTTTCTAATGAAGAAAACTGTCTAACAGGAGCTTACACAAATGATTGTTTATCATATTTTGGTAAAGATTGCCAAGATGTTTCAACATTTATACATGAATTTGGTCATTATTATTCCTTTACAAATGGTGATGTATTAGAAAAATCTTTAGATTTAAAAGAATTCTATTCTCAAGCTAATGAATTCTTATTCATGAGCTATTTAGAACAATATTCAGATAGTTATCTTAAAGATGTATATGATATAGAATCATCAATAAAGCTAATTGATTCATGTAACACACTAATAATCGGTTCAGCCTTTAGAGAATATGAAGAAAAAATATACACTTCAACAATATCAACTCCAGCTGACTTATATGAAATATGGAATGAATTAAACAGTAATGAATATAATATGCAGCTAGATGATTATTGGAAGATTGAAATAAGATATGATGTATATTATTTATCATATGCGACAAGCCTAACAGGAGCTTTATCACTATATTCATATAGCCAAAATAATTTCTCTAATGCAGCTCTTGCCTATATGAATGCCGCATGTAATAGTAATATTGATGATGATATAGTAGAAGTATTAACTAAAAATCATCTAGATGATCCATTTAGTGAAGAAGCATTTATACATATATTAAATCTAGTAGAAGAAAAGAGTAAATAAATATGAAAAAAACAGGTATAAATCTAATTATAGGTTTTGTAATAGCAATAATATTAATAGTTATAAGTATTGTAGCAATAAAGCCAAATTTTACATATATATTGTCATTTAATGGAAAAGTATATGAGACTAAGGACCCAAAATCATTTAGTTATAAAAACGAGGAGATATCATATATAGAACAAGATAAAATAATCACTGTGACATACGAGGAAAGTGATAAACCTGAAAATAAAATAGTCTACTATGAAGAAACTGGTAGAACTGTTATGGCATGTGATGGAAAGATCTTTGAAGCAGTATATAAGGATGGAAATGCATCCTTTGATGGCTTAGATGCAGATGAAATAGTTATATTTTACAAATATATATCCCTACTTGATATGAAAGGAATAGATAATGATAGAATAAATGTAACAACACAAAAGGTTATATGTGCTATTTTAAGCATATTTATAGGCTTTATGTTAAGCTTTTTAGCTTATCCAGTATTTTTGTACGAGAAAATAGGAGAAAACAAGAAATTAGCCTTATTTGCAGCATCTCTAACCCTAACACTATGTATTTCAAGTGCTTTTTACATATATTTTACATTCAAATAAGTTGAAAAAAGTTTACTTTTGATTTATAATTGATTATGGAAAGGTGGTCTTTATTATGGCAAGCGGAAAGTCAGATTACTTTGGATTAGATTATATCGTTAGTTTAATTCTTGCAATCATTCCTATTACATCATGGGTTTGTGGAATTATCACTAGAATTCAAGATGGTCATATCGTAGCTGGTATTCTAAGAATCTTCTTAGGATGGATTTGCTGGATTTTAGATTTAATCTTCATGATCGTTAATAAGAAGATCTTCAGATTATTACAAGTTTAATCTAAACCAACTTAAAATAAGAGGCTTTTTAACCTCTTATTTTTTTTACAAAAGACTAAAAGATTATGTAAACTAGAATAAAAAAGTGATAAAATATTATTAGGTGGTATTATGCGTGGACTTTATATACATATTCCTTTTTGTAAAAAAATATGTAATTACTGTGATTTTACAAAAAGAGTTCCTAAAGATAAGAGTATGATAGATGAATATCTATTACACTTAAAAGAAGAACTTTTAACATATAAAAAATACTTTGATTCCATAAAAACTATCTATATTGGCGGAGGTACGCCAACTCTACTAGATATAGACGAATTAAAGGTATTATTTGATATGCTTAAAGATTTTAAAAATATAGAAGAATTTACAATTGAAATTAACCCTGAAACACTAACAAAAGAAAAAGCTTTATTAATAAAAGAAGCTGGAGTAAATAGGTGTAGTATAGGGGTGAAATCTCTTTAGTTATACCCGCTTCTCTTGCTATTTCTTTT
>JAILIR010000109.1 GCA_024695185.1 bacterium
CACAGATATAAATAATAGTGATACATTAACTATTTATAAGTTGTATTATTCCAAATTAGAGACTATGATCGATGTTGATTTAAATATGTTAAAAAGATTTTTAAAAAGTTATTATGAAATACATGCATCTATTAAATTATAGATGCTTTTTTTATTTTTTTATTGTGTTAATAAATAGTTATATGATATAATTATTTATGGGTATTAAAAACGTTTTCAGAAGACAAGAGGAGGAAAATTTTATGTATAATTCAGACAAAATTAGAAACGTTGCCGTTTTAGGGCACCTTGGTAGTGGTAAAACTACTTTAGTTGAAGCTTGTTACTCAGTAACAAACGGAATCAAGGCTAGTGCTAAAGCAAGTGTAGAAAGAAAAAATACTATAAGTGATTTTATGGTTGAAGAACAAACAAGATTAAGTTCAATTAGTAATGCTATAGTTCCAATTTTCCATGGAGATTATAAAATCAATTTTATTGACTGTCCAGGAAATGATGATTTCATCGGTGAAGTTGTAGCTGCAACAAATGTTGTAAAAGGTGCTATAGTTGTACTTGATGCTGCAAGTGGAATTGAAGTTGGTACAGTAAAACATTGGAACATGCTTAGAAAGAGAAACATTCCAACATTCCTTTTTGTTAATAAGCTAGATAAGGAAAATGTTAATCTTACAAAATTACTAGGCGAATTAAGAGATAAATTTGGTAAGACTGTTGTTCCGTTTGAATATCCAATTATCAACAATGGACATTTTGATGGTTATATCGATATAGTAGAAATGATTGGTAGAAAATTTAACGGTGAGGAAGTAGTTGACTTTGAATTAAAAGATTCTGATATTTCTCCAGAAGTTGAAGAACTACGTACAAATATTATGGAAGCTGTTGCTGAAACAAGTGAAGAATTAATGGAAAAATACTTTGGTGGAGAAGAAATCTCTACTGATGAAATAAAAACTGCACTTCGTCAAGCAGTACTTGCTAGTGAAACATTCCCAGTATTACTAGGATGTGCTAGTGCATCAATTGGTGTTAAATCATTAATTACAATGCTTGAAAGTTTCTTACCAGCTCCAAATGATTTAAATCCTATTACTGCAAAAACAGAAGATGATAAGGATTTAGTATTAAAGACTACAAATGATGAACCATTTGGCGCTTTAATCTTCAAGACTATGGTTGACCAATATTCAGGTGTAACTAATATCTTTAAGATTTATTCAGGAACTATTAAAGTTGGTGACGATATTTATTGTTCACAAACTGGTAGAACTGAAAAAGTTGCCCAATTAACTATACCATGTGGTAAAAAACAAATTGAAGTACAAGAATTAGCTGCTGGAGATATCGGTAGTATTTCTAAATTAACTGATGTTAAGACTAATATGACTTTATGTAGTCCAAAGAAGGTATTAACATTTGATGCTATTCCATTCCCTACAGCTGTACTTTATAGAGCATTTAGACCAAAGAATAAAGCTGATGAAGATAAGATTGGTCAAGCTTTAAATAGAATTATTATGGAAGACCCAACAATTTCTACATCACGTAATGCTGAAACTCGTCAACAATTACTAGGTGGACAAGGTACAGGTCATGTTAATTATGTATTTGATAGATTAAAGAATGCATTTAAAGTAGATGTTGAAACAGAAGCTCCAAAGATTGTTTATAGAGAAACAATTAAGGGTTCAGTTGAAACTGAAGGTAGATATAAGAAACAATCTGGTGGATCAGGACACTTTGGTGTTGTTAAAATTAGATGGGAAAAATCAGGATCTGATGAAAATATCTTCGCAGAAGAAGTATTTGGTGGTGCAGTTCCTCGTAACTTCTTCCCAGCTGTTGAAAAAGGTGTTAATAAATCCCTTGAATCAGGTTTACTTGCTGGATTCCCAGTAATCGGTGTTAAGGCTACATTACTTGATGGTGCATATCACCCAGTAGACTCAGATGAAATTTCTTTCGTTAATGCTGCAATCCTATCTTATAAGGAAGCTTATGAAGTTAATAAAGATGGTAGAACAGGTAATAAATTCTTACTTAAACCTACAATCTTAGAACCAATCGTCAAATTAACTATTACAGCTAACTCTATCTATACTGGTGATATCCTATCTGATATTAACACTAGACGTGCTAGAGTATTATCAATGGAAGAAACTAATGGCGAACAAGTATTAGTTGCTGCTGTTCCTGAAGCTGAAATTCTAGAATATGCTAATACACTTAAATCTATCACTAAATCAAGTGGTATGTTCACAAGAGAATTCTTAGCATATGAAGAAGTTCCTTCATTCTTGATTGATAAGGTTATCGCTGATAACAAGATTACAAGAGAAGATAAACAATAATAAAAGGGCACCTTTTGGTGCCTTTTTAATAAGGGTGTGATATTTTGACTAACTATTTAAAAATAGCTCAAAATTACATAGATAATAAAGAATACGATAAGGCTATAGAAAATCTAGAAAAAGCTATAGATAATAAAGAATATGCTGCCTTGTCTACTTTAGCCATGTTTTATATTACAGGCTTAGGAGTAGAGGTAAATATAGATAAAGGCTTAGAATACCTCTTTTTGGGTGAAAAGTATAATGATGCTAAATCATTATCTATGCTTGGTGATTTTTATTATAATGGTAAATATGTAGATAAAAATATAGATAAAGCTAAAGAGCTTTATGAAAGAGCATGTGATCTTAATGAAGGCCATGCCATAGGTATGCTTGGTTTATTTTATTATAACGAAGAAAACTATAGTGAAGCTGTCACATATTTTAAAAGTGGTGTAACATTCTATGATCTAAACTCTATGTATTATCTTGGGTTATGTTCCTATAATGGAGTTGGTATGGATAAGGATTATACCTTGAGCTTTATGCTTTTTGATAGATTATATCAATATGGTAGTAGAAATAATGAACTTATTAAATACTTAGCTGATTCATATTATAATGGCTATGGAGTAGATATTAATTATGATAAAGCTATAGAACTGTATTCTAGTCTTAATGATGAAGAATCTATCTTTAATCTTGGATTGATTTATAAAAACATAAAAGAAGATTATGAAAAAGCACTTGAATGCTTTAAAAGAGTTAAAAACGTTAAATCTCAATTTGAACAAGCCTTAATGCTTTATAATGGATTAGGTTGTATAGAGAATAAAAATGATGCTTATTTTAAATTCTATGCTTGTGCAAGCTTAAACTATCCA
>JAILIR010000116.1 GCA_024695185.1 bacterium
ATTATTAAAGTACCACAAGGAACAGTAATAACAGATTTAGATACGGGACTAATTATCGCTGATTTAAAAAATATAGATGATAAAGTTATCGTTGCTGAAGGTGGTCGTGGTGGAAGAGGTAATACAGCCTTTAAAACACAATCTAATCCAGCACCAAACTTCTGTGAAAATGGTGAGCCTGGAGAAAAAAGAAATCTAAAAGTAGAATTAAAACTTTTAGCAGACGTCGGATTAGTTGGTAAACCAAGCGTAGGTAAATCAACTATAATATCAGTTGTATCACAAGCTAAACCAAAAATAGCAGCATACCACTTTACAACACTAAATCCTAATTTAGGAGTAGTTAAAACAAGAAATGGTAAGAGTTTTGTCTTAGCAGACCTTCCTGGATTAATTGAAGGTGCTTCACAAGGAGAAGGTCTTGGTATAAAGTTCTTAAAACATATTGAAAGAACGAGACTAATCGCATACGTAGTAGATATGTCTGGTATTGATGGACGTGATCCTTATGAAGATTATGTTAAAATAAGAAAAGAATTAGAAACTTATAAATTTGATTTACTAGAACGTCCTGAAATAATAGTTGCTAATAAGATGGATTTAGAAGAAGCTAAGAAAAACTTAGAAGAGTTCAAAAAAAAGGTAGACAAAGAGATTTTCCCTATTTCTGCCTACACTAAAGAAGGTTTAACACCACTATTATATAGAATTAGAGATTTACTTGATGTAACTCCTGATTTTAAGATGTATGATGATGAAGAATATATCCAAGAATATAACTTCTCACCAGAAGAACTAAAGTACAAAATTGAGCTTATTGATGGAGTATATAATATTACAGGTGATGGGCTAAAAAGATTATTTGTTATGACTGATTTCACTAGTTATGAAGCTACTCGTAGATTTGCTAGACAGCTTAAAACTATGGGCATAGATGATGAGCTTAGAAAGCTTGGCGTTAAAAATGGTGATTTAGTTAAAATATTTGATTATGAATTTGAATTTATAGATTAAAAAAATAGTGCTTATACGGCACTATTTTTTTCTTCTAAATCAATTTTATATTTCTTGATATCATGTTTAAGCTTTTTATATGTTTCATCTTTAGCTTTTTTGATATCACCTTGTTTTGTACTATCTAGCTTTTTAATGAAATCATTTAATTGCAAATTAGAATCAATTATAGAAATATTACAATCACTACTTGATTTCTTTAGGGCATCATCAAGTTGTTTTAATTGCATATCATAATCTTTACCCTTTTGTTCATATTGCTTTAATACATTTGATAATCTAGTTCTAGATTGGTTAGCATTCTTTTCTTTATCCATTAAATAGTTAGAATTTAATCTAGCAATATTTATTTCGTGAAGAAGCTTATTTTCTTTTCTAATTCTATATAGATTAGATAGTTCAGTAGTCCTACGCTTGTTTTCTTGAACAATAGCATCATCATAGTAGCGCTTCATACTATCTGTGTTAGAATTTAGAGCTGCAACATTAAGTCCATATCTTCTATCATAATTATCTAAGTATTCATCTAATTGTCTTATTCTCTCATCAGATTTTAGCTTTAGATTAATGATATCTATATTGGCTTTAGTTTCAAAGTCTCTAGCGTTCTTTTTAGCAATAGCCATCTTAGATTCTTCATCTTCAATAGCAATATTTTTTTCTCTGTTGATAATTTCAATATTAATATCAAATGTTTTCTTTTCTTTTTCTAAGCTACTATCGCATGCTTTAGCGATTTTTCTGAACTCACTACGATATTCTTCATGTGTTTCATTATAGAACTTTTTAGCATTATTAATAGCTTGATTTATGATCTTGATAGAACAAGTACTGAACTTATAAAGTGATTTTAAATCACCAATTTTCATACATTCATCAACCTCTGTATCAAGGTCGTGGAAGGCATTATCAAGGATTTCTTGTAAATCAGCATATTTGTTATAATAATTATTAACGAATTCAATTTCGTATAATTTCTTATTTTCTTTCTTGGATAACATTTCTTTACCTTCATCAATCTTTGTCATTTCAATATCTAAGCTTGATAAGTCTTTTGCTTGCGATTTTTGACGTAGACGAAGTATATGTAATCTAAAATTCTTTTCCTCAATTTGTTCATCTAAATCTTTAGGATCAAATCTTTCGTCATATGCTTTTTTCGATTTTTCCATGAAGGCCTTTCTATTGGCTTCAAGAATATAAATATCATTTTCAATTTCCTTAATTTCATTTTCAATTAATTCCATCTTATTGTTTAATTCTTTATATTCATTTTCAAAGGTTTTTTTCTTTTTGATAGAAGCTTCAATATAATCATTAATTGTTTCATCTACATCAGGAGTAAATCTTAATGATTTATTAGAGAAATAGTCTTCAATTCTTTCTCTTACGAAACTAATTTCTGTGTGAATCATCTTACAGAAAGCAATGATTTTTTCTTTGTTTTCTTTTTCTTTTTTAACTTCATCAATAACCTTAGAAGTAGTTCTTAAAAGCTCATCTTTAATTTTTGATGATACTGCGGTAATACAATCAATATCATTTTCAAGAGCTTTAACCTCTGTATTATACTTAGTTTCAAACATTTGAAAAATGTGCTCAATACGAGTTTTTTCAGTGTTATATGATGATCTTGTTTTAAATATCAAATCATCAAATGTCGCATTGATTTTCTTTATTTCTAGTTCAATTGTTTCTAGTTCGTATTTTAAGTTATTGGCTGATATTTCTTTATTACATTCATATTCACTAACTAGATTTAAATAATTAGTATCCTCTTGCTTTTTCTTTAGAATTATTTCTTGGTGCTCTAATACATTTTCTCTTTCTAATTGATTTAAATCTAAGTATAAAGTAGTAGTGATATCATATTGATGTGAATATAAATCAATTGTGGCGATCTTTGAACTTTTTAATAATTCAAATCTATTCTTGAAGAATTCTTGATCATTTTTCTTATCATTTAATTCTTCGTGTAATAAATTGATTTTTGCATTGACATCTAGTGACATACCACTAATTTTATTTTCCTTAATAGCATCACTTAAAAGAGAGTCTTTTTCAAACTCTGAAATACGCATTAAAGAATATACATTTTCTCTATTTATTCTAGTAGTATTTTTGTTATCAAGATCAAGCTTTAGAATCTTAAGATTTCTAATCTTAGTTTCTTGTTTTTCTTTTTCAAGCCTTACATTATAGTCTTTTTCTATTTCCAAGATACGCTTATCTAATTTATTATTAGCTTGTGCTGACAAAAGCTTTATTTGATCATCAGCATTATCAATAATTATTTGATCACCTTGGTTAGATAGATTAACTAAGTCTTGACTGAATGTGTTAATGATATTTTTTTGAGTAATAGAAATTGATTTATTTAATTCTTCAATTTGCTTATGGTGAGAAGAAGTCTCATCTCTAGCAATCATTCTTAAATCTTTTTCTTTTTCAATAAATTCATTTCTTGTTTTACGCATGTTTTCGTTAAACTCTGATGATTTTATCATATATTTATGCTTTAAGCTTTCTACATCCTCACTAAGCTTTTTTTGAAGATTATCTATTTCTCTATTGATTGATTGAATAGTGTTTTCAAGCTCTTTATTTTGAGCGTATTCCTCTACATCTATACCTTGAAGATATTGTTGTAATTCTTTTCTATTTAGGTATTGAAGATTATCAAGCTTATCATTTTCTTCATTAACTACTTGATCATATTGCTTATTGATTTCAATAATATTGTTTTTATGTTCAACAGTATATTCTTCTAAAGCCTTATTATTTGATGCGATTCTAGCATCATTTTTTTCTTGGATTTTTTCATTTTCAGTTGTATAAAACGGAGATAAAGATTTAACTTTTTCATCAAATTCTTGGATAGTCTTTTTGCATCTTCTTGATGAATTAGTAATACTACGTTTATTACTTTCAATACAGTTTAAAAGATTATCTCTTGTCTTGGAAGTAGTAGTATTATGGTCATCCATTAATTTGGTTAAGTTGTCAAGATAATCACTAACGATATCAGCTGTTGATTTCTTTTGAATTTCATCAATATTAGCCATAATAACACCTCCAATCATATTATATTATACTATTTTTTCCGATTAATATCTATCATGTTTTTAACATTTAATGTTAAAATCTTTAATATTTTTAAGAAATATTTTTCTATTTTTTCTAAATTTATGATTATTTTTAATATATGATTTTAGAAAATGGCTTATTTTAGACTTTTTTTAGTGCTATTTTTAAATTATCCATTTTTGTAATTATTCAAAAAAAATATATATGAAAAAATGTAATTATATGATATAATCAT
>JAILIR010000134.1 GCA_024695185.1 bacterium
GCATCTGCCTTACAAGCAGAGGGTCAGCGGTTCGAGCCCGTTAACCTCCACCATTTGGAGCGGTAGCGAAGAGGCTAAACGCGTCAGACTGTAAATCTGATCCCTACGGGTTCGGTGGTTCGAAACCACCCCGCTCCACCACTATTTTTTATGAGTATAATTGGTACTCATTTTTTTATTTTAAAAAACTGTTGCATTAAAAATTAAAAATGCTATAATAAAGATACAAATAAACGGTTTATGAGGGCTATACCGCCCAGCGATATAAAGGTGTGATTATTATTGACTGAGTAATTACACCTTTATTTATTTTTTCTATTTTTAAAAACTTAATATTATGCTATAATATTCTAATACGAATATTATTAAGGGAGGTTTTCTTATGATAGATAAAATATTAGGTAAAATTAAAGCAGCTAATTCAATTATCATTATTGGACATGTTAGTCCTGATGGAGATTGTCTAGGTTGTCAATTTGGTTTAAAAGAAATCATAAAAGAAAACTTTAAAAAAGAAGTATATGCCGTTGGAGAGCCTTCAACTTCACTTGCTTTTATGGGATGTTTAGATACTATAGATGATAGTGTATTTACTAGATCTTTAGTAGTATTAACAGATGTAGCTAATGAAGCAAGAATTGCTGATAAAAGATATTCTAAAGCTTTAGATATTGTTAAGATTGATCACCATCCATATAGTGATAATACAGGTTCAGCAGTATATGTAGATACAAGTGTTTCATCAGCAAGTGAGATAATCGCAAGAATAGCTATGGAATATAATCTAAAGGTTAATGAAAAGGCTGCAAATAGCTTACTTACGGGAATTATTACTGATTCAGGTGGTTTCAGATATGATGGTGTAAATCCTAATACTTTTAAAATAGCATCGTTTTTAATGGAAGCGGGAGCTAATCCTGTTGAGTTAAATAAAAAAATAGCAACTGTAACATTTAATGAGCTTAAAATTAAAGGGTTTGTTATTGAAAATATGAAAAGGACTAAAGAAGGTTTTGTATATTGTTACATATCTAAAGAAACAAGAGCAAAATATAATGTTATATATGAAGAAGCAAGTAATGCTTTAGATGTATTAGGTAATATTGAAGATTGTCCTATTTGGGCTTTAATTCTTGAAATAGATAACGAATTACGTGTTAGACTTAGATCAAGTGGTCCAGTAATTAACACTCTAGCAAATAAGTATAGAGGTGGAGGACATCCTCTAGCTAGTGGATGTTACTTAAATAATGAAAGTGAAATAGAAACATTTGCTAATGATGCAGATGAATATATTAGAAATTATAAACATATAATGAATAATAGATAGGAGGAATAATTATGTTTTTTGAAGATTTAGCAACTGATGCCCCTACATATTTAGATTTTGGAGGCATCATGGCATTATTAATTGCTTTTGTGTTTTCTTTTATAATTGGATATGAAAGACAAGCCGTAAGAACTAGAAGTAGCGTATCAAGTCATGTATTGGTATCTGTTAGTGCTTGTGCTGTTGCTCTATTGCAAAGATATATTTATCAATTTGATCCATCAACTAATAGCCAAAGAATCATTGCTGCTATATTAACAGGTATGGGATTCTTAGGTGCTGGTGTTATTCTTAAGACTGGAGATAAGATTAGAGGTTTAACTACAGCTTCAACTATTTGGTTTTGTATCATTACATCAATTATTTTAGGTATGAACTTCTTAGCTTTAGGTGGAATTATGGCTGGCTTTGGTGTAATATTCATTTATGCTAGAGATTTTGCTAGAGGAGTAAATCCATTTGCTCCAGGAAAAATAAAAGCAAAAAATGAAGCAAAAGAAAAAGAAAATAGTGAAAAAGAAGACAAAATAAACGAGGAGTGATTTTATGTTTGAGCCTATTTGTGCGATATGTACTCCTTATGGTAGTAGCGCTATATCTATTATTAGATGTAGTGGAGCTAGTTCTATTGAATTAGCAAATAAAATTTTTAAGGGTAAAGATTTATCTAAGGCTAGTGCCAACACTATTTGGTATGGACACATTTATGATAATGATGAAGTAATTGATGAAGTAATGGTATCTATCTTTAAAGCTCCTAAATCTTTTACTTGTGAAGATAGTGTTGAAATTAGTTGTCATGGTGGTATTTATGTAACTAATAGAGTATTAAAAACACTACTAAAAAATGGATTTAGAATGGCTGAGCCTGGAGAGTTCAGTAAAAGAGCTTTTTTAAATGGTAGAATTGATTTAGTTCAAGCTGAATCTATTATGGATATGGTTAGTGCTAAAAATAAGCTAGCTTTAGGCATTGCGAATAATGGCATTAGTAAAAATACTTCTAATATGATTAACGATTTAAGAAAAGAAGTATTAGATATATTAGTTGATATTGAAGTTAATATTGACTATCCAGAATACACGGATATTCCTGAAATTGAATATAAGAACTTAAAGGATAGAATAGAGTCTATCATTTTAAAGATGGAAAAAATACTAAAAAAATCATCTGGTGGTAAGCTTATAAGAGAAGGTATAAAAACCGTAATTGTTGGAAAACCTAATGTAGGTAAGTCTAGTTTATTAAATACCTTATTAGACGAAGAAAAGGCTATAGTAAGCGATATTGAAGGAACTACTAGAGATTATATTGAAGGATTCTTAAATATAGGTGGTATTACTTTAAACTTAATAGATACGGCAGGTATTAGAGAATCAAGTGATGAAATAGAGCGTATTGGAGTAGAAAGAAGTTTATCTAAAATTGATAGCGCTGATTTAGTATTAGTATTACTTGATAATAGTAGAAAATTATCAAGCCTAGATTTAGAAATATTAGATAAAACAAAGGATAAGAAAAGAATCGTTATTATGAATAAGATAGACTTAAATAAGGAAAATGATTATGATGCGGATATCTTTATTTCTATTAACGATAATAAGGGCTTAGATAAACTTGAAGATAAAATATTAGATGTTTTAAATCTAAATGAATTTAACACTACTGATAGTAATTATTTATCTAATGTTAGACATATAGATCTACTTGAGAAGTCTTTAGATTCCTTGAAAGAAGCTATTAAGGGAATAGATAGAATGATGGAAGTAGATATGATAAGTATCGATATAAAAGATTCCCTAAATTTAATGGGTGAAATAGTAGGAGAATCTAATACTGAATTAGTAATAGATAGATTATTCTCTAGATTTTGTTTAGGAAAGTAATTAATATCATATTAATTACTCCTAAAGTGTGTTATAATATTTTTGGTTAGGGGTGAAAAGCATGTCTTATCAAGCATTGTATAGAACTTATAGACCTAAATGTTTCAAAGAGGTCGCAGGACAAGAACATATCACAAGAACACTTATGAATGCTTTACAAAACGAAAAGATAAGTCATGCATATTTGTTTAGTGGGCCACGTGGTACAGGTAAAACAAGTATCGCCAAAATATTTGCGAAAGCCGTTAACTGTATGAAAGCACCAATTAGTGATTGTTGCTGTGAATGTGAAATATGCCAAGGTATTCAAGAAGGCAAAATTAGTGATGTAATTGAAATAGATGCCGCTAGTAATAATGGTGTAGATGAAATTAGAGAATTAAGAGAAAAGGTTAAATATGTACCTAGTGTTTGTAAATATAAAGTCTATATTATAGATGAGGTTCATATGTTATCAACAAGTGCTTTTAATGCTTTACTAAAAACACTTGAAGAACCGCCAAAACACGCCATTTTCATTCTAGCTACAACTGAAATACATAAAATACCAGCAACAATTCTTTCTCGTTGTCAAAGATTTGATTTTAGAGCAATATCTAATGATGATTTGATTAAAAGAGTAAAGCTAGTTGCGGAAAAAGAAAATATTAAAATTACTGATGAAGCAATAGAAACTATCGCTATAAATGCTGAAGGAGGACTTAGAGATGCCTTAAGCTTATTAGATCAAGCCTTAAGCTATGCTAAGGATGAAATAACTGCTTCAGATGTTCATGATGTTAGTGGTAGTGTTACTAGTAGTGATTTAATTGAATTAGTTAAATCATTAAAAGACATGAACCCTACTAGTGCTATGAAAAAAATAGATGATTTGATGAAAAACGGAAAAGAAATTAATAGAATTGTTAATGACTTAATCACATTCTTCAAAAACATTTTATTGTATAAGAATGTTAGTGGATATAATAGCGATTCATCATTATACAAGAATAATGATTTCATTAGACTTTCTAAAGAATTATCAAATCAAAGAATTTATCTATTTATAAACGTTTTAAGTGAAGTTCAAAATAATATTAAGTGGACTAACCAAAAGCGTGCATATTTAGATTTAGGTATTATTAAAATGACAGATTCATTCGAATTAAAGAATGTTAATGATAATGAACTTCTTTATAGGCTAGAAAAGAAAGTTGAAGAACTTGAAAATAGACCTCTAGCTAAAGCTGTTGAAGAGGTAAAAGTAGAAAAAGAAGAAAAATATGAAAACAATTATGACATGATTAGAAAGATTATGTCTAATGCAAATGAAGAGAAACGAGAGCTTATGCTTAGAGGTTGGCCTTCATTAAGCAAGAATCAAGATATAGAATTAAAATTAGTCGCAAATATGCTTTCTAAGGGTAAGCTTGTTTGTATGAATGATTTTGATATGATATTAGTATTTGATGAACAATATATTTGTAGACAGCTCCAAAGAGAAGAAAACAAAGAAATTGTTAGAAAAATATTTAATAGAAAATCTCATTTAATTAATGACTATGTAGCTTTAACTGTTGAAGCTTGGAATAAGTTAAATGAGGAATTAAAAAAACCTGATATTACAGATCTAGAAATTAAGGAGAATGTTAATATCGTAGCGAAGGAAGAAGCTATATCAGAATTTGAAGAGGCTGGAATAAAATTATTTGGGAAAGAAAATATAAAATTTGAGGAGTGATGAAATATGAATCCAAATATGGTAAAGAAAATTCAAAGAATGCAAAGAGAAATGATGGAAGCACAAAAAAGATTAGAAGAAACTGAATTCACAGGTACAGCTGCAGGTGTTGTAGATGTTACTGTTTTAGGTTCTAAAGAAGTTTTAAAGGTAACTATTAACAAAGATGCAATCGACTCTCTTGATGATTTAGAAATGATTGAAGATACTATTGTTGCTGCATTAAATAACGCATTTAAAAATGTTGATGATGAGACACAAAGAGTTATGTCTCAATTCCAAATGCCAGGAATGTTTTAATGAAGTATCTAGATGAAATAAACGGCTTAATAGAGTCTTTATCTAAATATCAAGGAATTGGCCCAAAGACCGCAGAAAGACTTGCTATTAATACGGTTACTAAGTGGGATAGTAATGATATAGATTCATTTATTAACGCTTTAAAGGAAGTTAAAAATTTAAAGCGTTGTAAGTGTTGTGGCAATATCACTAAAAATGATATATGTGATATTTGTAATAATAGATGCCATGATAAAATTATGGTTATTGAAGATGTTAAAGATTTATTCGCAATAGAAAAAGCGGATATGTATGATGGAGTGTACCATATACTTGATGGAGTTATAAATTATCAAGCAGGTATTACACCAGAAGATATAAATTTAGAATCTTTATTTCTTCGTGCAAAGGATGCTAAAGAAATAATTATTGCCACAAACCCTTCTGTTGAAGGTGAAATTACAGCCCAATATATTAAAGAAATGCTTAAGGATTATGACTGTAGTATTTCTAGAATTGCTTATGGTCTTCCTGTAGGTGGACAATTAGAATATACAGATAGTTTAACCCTATTAAAGGCACTTGAAGGTAGAAGAAATATTAAGTAAAAATATAAACTTAATAAAAAGGGCTTGAAAAAAATTTATATTTCATATAAAATAGAGTAGTCATTTAAGGAGTGATTTTAATGAACGATAAATCAATGTTAGAAGTTGCTATTGAAATAATGGAAGGTTCAAATGGACCTAAAAATATTTATGCTTTAATAGATGAAGTAATGGGAAGTGCTAAATTAGGAGACGATGCTAATTTAAAGGCTCAATTATATTTAGATATCACAACAAGCGCTGAATTTGTTTATTTAGGCGGCGAAGATGATATGTGGGATTTAAAGAGTAGACAATCACTAGAAAACTGGGATAAGACATTCTTTGAAAATGCTGTTGATGGCTCTGAAGTTGATGAAGATGAAGAAGATGAAATTTTAATGGATGAATACAATTATGTTGAAGAAGAATCTGATGAAGAAGAATCTGATGAAGATGAAGACGAGGATGAAGATGAAGTTGAATCTTATGAAATCGATGAAAGTGCTGGAGACGAAGATGAGGACAAAGAAGATTCTTGGGATGATGAAGACGAAGATAATTCTTGGGACGAAGACGAAGAAGAAAAGTATAATGATATGATGGATGATTACGAGGATTTATACGAAGATAAATAAAAAAATAAGAGGATTTATTCCTCTTTTTCTTTAAGGAGGTAACTATGGATATATTTGAAGAATTCCCTTCTTTAAAAAGCGAATATAATGATCTAATGGTAGAAAGATTTTCTGATGCTCCATTTAGTGAAACATTTGAATGTATTTTTGATGTTATAGAATATATTTATGATGGAGAAAAAAACGGAGAAGAAGTAAGTGAAGATTTATTTGATCTATTCACTTTTGGTTATAGATATCTTAATGAAAAATTCTTATATATTAAATCTTTAATAGAAAGAACTTATAAGAGCGATGAAGAATTTATGAAGCATTATACAGATATAGATAAATTATTCTATATTATGGATTTTATAACTGATGCGAAATTAGAAGATTTAGATGCAACTGAGCTTATGAATCTACAAGATGAAGTATTTAGTGCTATAGAGAAAAAAGAAGCACTAAAGAGTGATGTTTTAGAAAGATTAGAAGCAATTAATAATAGATTATTTATGAAAGGATTCCACGGCTTCTTAGAAACCTTTGAAGTATTATATGATGCCATTACATTTGGTATTAACGATGATGAAAAGGACGATGGGGAATTTTACGAAATCAAGAAATAAGCGCAAAATAAAAGGATTACTAGGTTTTAGTAATCCTTATTTTTTTTATTATCTTTGTTTCATTAATGGGAATAGTAAGACATCTCTAATTGAGTCATTTTCAGTAAATAACATCATTAATCTATCTATACCATAACCAATTCCACCTGCAGGTGGCATACCATATTCTAGAGCCTCAACGAAATCATAGTCGATATCACTAGCTTCATCGTTACCTAATTCTTTTTCTTTTAATTGATCTTCAAAACGTTCTAATTGATCGATTGGGTCATTTAATTCTGTATAAGCATTTGCAAATTCTTTTCCACCAATGAAAAGCTCAAATCTATCTACAAATCTAGGATCCTTTGGATTTTTCTTTGTAAGTGGAGAAATCTCTACTGGATGACCATATAAGAATGTAGGTTGAATTAATGTTTCTTCTACATATGCTTCAAAGAATAAGTTAATGATATGTCCTAAATTCTTTTCATGTTCAGCAACTTCAATATGATGTTCCTTAGCTAAAGCTAATGCTTTATCTAAAGTCATATCGCTACTTGTAAAATCAATACCTGTGATTTCCCTAATAGAATCAACCATAGATACTCTCTTCCAAGTACCACCAACATTTATTTCATAGCCTCTATAGCTAAATGTTTCTTTACCGCATACCTTATTAGCAATTTCCTTAAACATTCCTTCAGTTAAATCCATCATACCAGATAAGTCAGAGTATGCACAGTATAATTCCATTAGAGTGAATTCAGGGTTATGAGTTAAATCCATACCTTCATTTCTAAATGTTTTACCAATTTCATAAACCTTTTCCATACCACCAACAAGTAGACGCTTTAAGTTTAACTCTAGAGCAATTCTTAAATACATATCTAAGTCTTGTGCATTATGATGTGTAACAAATGGTCTAGCACTAGCACCAGTTAGAAGTGTTGTAAGAATTGGTGTTTCAACTTCTGTATAACCAGAATTATCTAAGTAGTTTTGAATACATCTAATAATTCTAGGTCTAAGGAATGCAACCTTCTTACTATCTTCATTCATGATTAAATCTACATATCTTCTTCTATAACGCTCTTCCTTATCAGTTAAACCATGGAACTTTTCAGGAAGTGGTTTTAAAGCTTTTGTTAAGTGAGTGTATTTAATGGCTTTAATACTTAATTCTCCAGTATTTGTAATAAATACATAACCATCAATACCAACGATATCACCAATATCACTCATCTTATATAATTCATAAGCTTCTTCACCAACATTATCGCTTCTCATATAGATTTGGATATTACCATCTTTATCTTGTATATTCATAAAACCAGCTTTACCTTGACGACGATTAGTCATAATACGTCCGGCAACTTTAACGAAATATTTTTCATCATTAGTTTCGTATTTAGCCTTTATTGGTTCAATTTCTTCTTTAAATTTATTTGATACTTCAGGATCTCTTTTATCTAGACCTTCTTGGTATTTTGCCTTAATAGCTTTAACTACATCTACATCAGCTTGATATAAGCCTTTAATGATTCCAGAAGTAGAAGTTCTATCAAATCTTTGTCCAAATGGGTCTAAGCCTAATTCCTTTAGCTTTTCTACCTTTTCTCTTCTTACTAATTCTTGTTCAGTATATTCTCTTTCCATACTTAATACCTCCAAACATAAATTATTATAACATAAGTATTATAATAATTCTATAACAAAAAAATGCCCCTACAACAGTAGAGGCGTTTTCATTTTTATTCTTCTTTAGTTTCTTCAGCTTCAGCAGGCTTTTCTTCTTCTTTAACTTCAGTAGCTTCTGCGTCTACAGCTTCACTTTTTTCATCTTTCTTTTCTTCTTTAACGAAATCGTTCATAGAACCAGCAGAATATAATAAAGTGAAGTCATTTTTAGCTAGTTGAGTAATGAAGTCAATAATTACAATAATGAATCCTACTAGTGGAACTATCATAAGGATTGCACCTACAAGAGGAGAAGCATCTTTAGTTTCAATATACTTAAAGATACGTGCAACAATACCAATTCCAAGTAAAGCTAATAAAGCCTTTAGCCATTTAGCTAATCCATTAAACCATCTTTCAAAACCATTTACCATATCGAAAAATACCTCCTTTGATATATATTTTATAATTATTTATTTAT
>JAILIR010000015.1 GCA_024695185.1 bacterium
CGTCCTTGCTCTTGTTTTATTATCTTTAAAAATTAAATATTTTTAATTAAGTATTATTTTAATTGACAATGTTAGTTGTTTGTAGTAATATATATGTGAACTTAATAATAAATCTTATTAAGAACCGTGGAGAATAGCTAATCTGTGAAGCGGTAGCAACCTATTAGGTTAGGTGCTTTTGGTGAGGGATGTTGAATCTAGCAATGAGACGAAATTAGACCTTTTGCTAGAAGGTCTTTTATTTTTGAAAAGGAGTGATTTTATGGAATTTATAACAAGTGGAGTTTGTGCTAGAAAAATAAACTTTGATATAGTTGATGGAAAGGTTAGAAATGTAAGCTTCTTAGGAGGTTGTAATGGAAACTTAAAAGCTATATCTAAATTAGTTGAAGGTATGGATGCAACTAAAGTAGTTGAAATACTAAAAGGAAATACATGTGGAGCTAAGAATACTTCATGTGCAGATCAACTTGCAAAAGCAATAGAGGAGGCGTTAAAATAATGAGATATTTATTTACATCAGAAAGTGTTACAGAAGGACATCCTGATAAGATTTGTGATCAAATAAGTGATGCAATACTAGATGATATATTAAGTTACGATAAATATGCAAGAGTAGCTGTTGAAACAGTTACTACTACAGGTATTATATTTGTTTGTGGCGAAGTAACAGCTAAGGATGAATATATGCCAAATGTTGATAGAATAGCTAGAAGAGTAGTTGAGGAAATTGGCTATGATAGAGGAAAATATGGATTTGATGCTGAAAACATTTCTGTAATTACATCAATTCACCCACAATCTAGAGATATAGCTTTAGGAGTAGATAGGGATGGTGCTGGAGATCAAGGTATTATGTTTGGTTATGCAACTAATGAAACACCTGAATTTATGCCACTAGCTATTATGCTTGCTCATAAATTAGCAAGACGTTTAACTGAGGTAAGAAAACAAAAAATATTACCTTACCTAAGACCTGATGGTAAAACACAAGTAACTATTGAATACGATAATGATAAACCTGTTAGAATAGATACAGTATTATTATCTACACAACATGCTGATGTTGTTACTCAATCAAGATTATTCTTAGATATTAAAAACTTTGTATTTGATGAAGTGCTACCTAAAGAATTAGTTGATGATAATACAAAGTTCTTAGTAAATCCTACTGGTAAATTTGTTATCGGTGGACCTAAGGGTGATAGTGGTTTAACTGGTAGAAAAATAATTGTTGATACATACGGTGGAGCAAGTCGCCATGGTGGTGGAGCATTTAGTGGTAAAGATGCTACAAAAGTAGATAGAAGTGCTTGCTATGCAGCTAGATACTTAGCTAAAAATATTGTAGCTTCAGGTATAGCTGATAAGTGTGAAATACAATTATCTTATGCTATTGGTGTAGATAAGCCAGTAAGCATTTACATTAATACTTTTGGAACAAATAAAGTAAGTGAAGAATCTATTATTGAATGCATTAAAGAAAACTTCCCACTTACTCCTAAATGGATTATAGAACACTTAGATTTACGTAGACCAATTTATAGGGCAACAGCTGCTTATGGTCACTTTGGTAGAGATGAAGTTGAATTCACTTGGGAGAACCTAGATATTGTTGATATTTTCAAGAAATTATTATAAAATAATACTATGGGGGTATGCTTATGGATTTTAAAGAATTAGAGCAAGAACGTCAAAAGCGATTAGCAGCTTACAAAAAAAGAGGAAAAATCGGTTTAATTGTAATACTTTGTGGTATTTTAGTTGCCGTAGGTGGTTTCTTCTTATTAAAAGTTAACGAGAATTTCAAAATTTTAATTATTCTAGGCCTATTAGCTGTAGGCGTTGGTATTGGTATATTCTCATCAAAACATGGCATTGCAACAAAATATGCTAGAGATTACAAAAAGCCAGTGGTTGAAGGCTTACTTCAAAAATGGTATGATGTTTACTCATATGAAGAACGTGGTGGACTACCTTTAGCTGAAATTTATAATTCAGGATTGCTTACAAGACATGCTGATAGATGGCATATGGAAGACTTGATTGAAGGTATGTATAATAATGTTCAATTTAGAACATGTGATGTTCATCTTGAAGAAGAACATACATATACAGATAGTAAAGGTAATACTCATACAGAATGGATTACATTCTTTAGAGGTAGATGGTATCAATTTTTCTTAAATAGAGATATGGAAACTTTAATTCGTATTAAAGAAAAGAAAAAAATAAAAGAAATGATTACTAAAGGATTAGAAAAAGTTGAAGTTGAATCAATTGGATTTAATGATAAATTCATGGCATATGCAGCTGATCAACATAAATTCTTCTATATTTTCTCACCAATAGTAATTGAAAAAATGGTAGAGTTAGAAAAGATGCATAGAGGACAATTCATGTTCTCACTTGATGGAAATATTGTAAACTTTGGAATTAATGATAACAGAGATTATCTTGAATTACATTTAAAGACTCCTCTTAATGAAGAGAATTTAAAAGCTTATGAATCTCAAATCAATATGATGGCAGCAATCATCAAAGAATTTAAATTTGATAGTTATAAGTTCCAACCTCAAACAGGAACAAAATATGTTGATGAAAAAGTTATTCATGTTGATGAAGAAGATATGGCTGATTTTATGGTAAATAAGGCTGAAGAAAAACTAGAAAACTTAGATAACATAATAGAAGCTAAATTAGATGCGATTGATAAGTCTGATGATCCAGATTATGCAGCTGAAGAAGTTGATAGAATCGATGAAGAATTAGATGGAATCGATAAAGGCTTCGATAAAATGTAGGTACTTACAGAGAAATCTGTTAATACAATAAATATTTAAGATAAAATAGGAGGAAAAAGAGTTATGATTTATGCAGTTCCAGTGGGAGCAATTATTGCGATTGCAATTGTTGCATTAGTATTAATTATCGTAATAGGATTTGTTGCTTGGTACATTAAGACAGGAAACAGATTGCTAGGTATGCAAGAAGATTGTGATAATGCAGTATCTCAAATCGATGTTTATTTAACTAAGAGATTTGATACATTATCAAAAATGCTTGATATTACTAAAGGTTATGCTAAGCATGAAAAAGAAACTTTAATTGGTGTTGTTGAAATGCGTAGACCAGTT
>JAILIR010000071.1 GCA_024695185.1 bacterium
TAAGTATTATTGTAAAAGAAGCAAAAGCTAATTTTGTTAAAACTTCTACAGGCTTTGGTACAGCTGGTGCAACTGTTGAAAATGTAAAAATAATAAAAGATGCAGTTGGAGACTTTGATATTAAGGCAAGTGGTGGTATAAAAACAAAGGAAGACTTTGAAAAGATGATAGAAGCTGGTGCAACAAGAATTGGCACAAGTAACGGAAAAAATTTAATTTAAGGGGGTATAAATATGGCTACTGCTCATATTGATGCAAAATCTAAAAGCTTAATAGCTGAGGTAGTATTAATGCCTGGTGATCCACTAAGAGCAAAGTATATCGCAGATACTTATCTATCAGATGTTATTAAGATTAATCAAGCAAGAGGAATGCTTGGATTTACAGGATACTATAATGGTAAAAGAATAACTGTTATGGGTTCAGGAATGGGTATGCCTTCAATGGGTATTTACTCATATGAATTATTTAAATTTTATGATGTTAAAACTATAATTAGAATAGGTACTGCAGGTGCTTATTCTGCAGATCTTAATCTATTTGATGTATTACTTGCAAAAGATGCTTATAGCGAATCAACATTTGCAAGTGTTATGGGTTTATCTGATAGTAATATTCTTGCTGGATCATCTGATTTAAATGCTTTAATCATGAAAACAGCACAAGAACTAGAAATAGATGTTAATGAGTGTCGTATTCATTCATCAGATGTGTTCTATACATTGCGTCCTGATTTCTATAAAGAAGTAAGAGATAATTATGGATGTCAAGCAGTAGAAATGGAAACATTTGCTCTATATGCAAATGCTATGGCATTAAACAGAAAAGCAGCTACAATTCTAACTGTAAGTAACTCATTTGAGACAAAAGAAGAGATGTCAAGTTTGGAAAGACAAAATTCTTTAAATGAAATGATGAAGTTAGCTTTAGAAGTCGCAATTAGATGTTGAAATAATGAAAGTAAACTCTTTTAAAAATACAAAAAAATGAAGATTATCGCTTAATATAAACGTTTATAACAGTGAAAGTAATTTTCACTGTTTTTTTACATATTTTTTACAACTAAAAAAAAGAAAAAAATTTTTTAAAAAGTTTCATTTCACCTATATAAAGGAAAATCTTTTATCTATGCTTTTTTTAGATTTTTAAATATAGTTATCCACTTTTCCACATATTAATGTTTATGGCTAAGCTATGCGATTATTCACTATTTATCCACATAGTTTTATAAACTATTTGACTAGTTTGACAAGTAAAGCGTTTTTACTGTATAATGGTGTTAGTTTTTCACACTAAAAACGTATTAATAATTAAATAAAAAAGGAGAGAATAATAATGGTTTCAGAAATTATTAAAAGAGATGGTAGAACAGTTCCATTTAATGAAACTAAAATTGCCAGTGCCATCTTTAAAGCTATGAACTCTTGTGGAATCTCTGATTTTCAAAAAGCTGAAGATCTAGCAGCTAAGGTTGGACTAGTATTCGATACTAAAAATATTAAGAGCCCAACAGTTGAAATGGTTCAAGATGAAGTTGAACGCCAATTAATGAACTCAGGTTTAACTGATGTTGCTAAATCATACATTCTTTATCGTTCTGAACGTTCAAAAATTAGAGAAAGAAACACAAGATTAATGAAGACTTATTATGACATTACATTTAAGTCTGCATTCGAAAATGATATTAAAAGAGAAAACGCCAATATCGATGGTGATACTGCCATGGGTACAATGCTTAAGTATGGAAGTGAAGGTGCTAAAGAATTTTATTTAAATCAAGTTTTACTTCCTGAACATGCTAAAGCTCACAGAGTAGGAGATATTCATATTCATGACTTAGACTTCTTAACTCTAACACTTACTTGTTGCCAAATCGATATTCTAGAATTATTCAAAGGTGGATTCTCTACAGGACATGGTTTCTTAAGAGAACCAAATAGTGTTTTAAGTTATGCTTCACTTGCTTGTATCGCTATTCAAGCAAACCAAAATGACCAACATGGTGGACAATCAATTCCAAACTTTGATTATGGTATTGCTCCAGGTGTTATGAAGACATATAGAAAAATGTATGTTTCAAATATGGGTAAAGTATTATCTATCTTTGGTGTAGAAAATGCTGATGAAGTTGCTAAAAACATTTATAATAAAATAATGGAAAATGATAAGGTATGGCCTATCATTGATGATAATAATGGTTATAAGGATATTGAAGCTACTTATCTAGCTGATTATATCGAACAAGAACAAATCGCTGTTGCTCAAGCATTCGCTAAGAAAGAAGCTTATAAAGAAACAGAAAAACAAACTTACCAAGCTATGGAAGCTTTAATTCATAACTTAAATACAATGCATTCAAGAGCCGGTGCTCAAGTTCCATTCTCATCAATCAACTATGGTACTGATACATCAAGCGAAGGTAGAATGGTTATGAAGCAATTATTACTTGCTACTGAAGCTGGTTTAGGAAATGGTGAAACACCAATCTTCCCAATTCAAATTTTAAAGATTAAAGAAGGAATCGACTATAATCCAGGAGATCCTAACTACGATATCTTTAAATTAGCTTGTAGAGTATCTGCTAAGCGTCTATTCCCTAACTTCTCATTTATTGATGCTCCTTATAACTTACAATATTATAAGAAGGGTGATTATAAAACAGAAGTTGCATACATGGGATGCCGTACAAGAGTTATAGGTAATGTTTATGATCCAACTAGAGAAATAGTTACTGGTAGAGGTAATTTAAGTTTCACTTCAATTAACTTACCAAGAATA